>SYKL01000116.1 GCA_005797785.1 Pseudomonadota bacterium
ACCCACGTGATCAACTACGATCTGCCCAATGAACCCGAGTCTTACGTTCATCGGATCGGCCGCACCGCTCGCGCAAACGCCGAGGGAATGGCGCTTTCTTTCTGCGATCGCGAGGAGATCGAATTCCTGCGCGACATTGAACGTCTGATTTCGATGCGCATTGAAGTCGCCGGCGATCGGATCGGCCTTCCTCCCGAGATCCTCGAACCCGGACCGGTGGGCGCCGCCAGGCGGGCGCAATCGTCGGGCCGCCCGGCTGCTCCTCGAGGCAGCAACGGTGGAAGGCGCGGGGCACCGCGGCGACGGTAGTTCGTCGAGCCTCGTCCGGGTGAGTTTGTTCGCCCTTGCCCGATGTTATCGCGGCGTCGAGGACACCGGCAGCGCCAGACGCGGGGCGTCGTTCACCGACCACACCTTGGGGATTACCAACACTTTGGTGCACGGGACCCACAGCGACGGACTGCCGTCCCGTTTTTGCAGGGACAACTGACCGTTGCTGGCGCAGACGCGCTGCGCCGCCTCGAAACCGCCGCGAGCGTCCGAAAGGAAGGGATACCCCTCCACGGCCACCAGTTCTGGATCGCCCGATAGGGGACCGCATCGGGCGCCGGTATCCAAACGCACGTGATCGTGCTCAGTAAAAAACCCCGTAGCCTGGCCCGGTTCGCAGTGCTGGCTGAGCAGATGATGCAGCAAAGCGCCTCGGTAGTCGCCGGGTTCGGGGCGATTGACTAGTTCCACGCCTAAGGCGGTTAAGGTCGCTAGCAGTTCCTTCCAAGGATCTACGGTTGCGTTGGTGCTGAGCAGCTCGTTCCATGCGGGATTTTTGGCCGCCGCTTGGAAGTCAGCTACGCCGTATCCATTTTTCGTTGCGGCGAATACGTCACGCCAGAGGCTCAGCACCGACCGTTGTTTGCCGGATCGCGAGCGTTCCTCCAGATCGGCGACCCACTGCAACACCACCCCGCAATCGTAGACCGCGCCTCCTTTTTGAATCGCTTCGCCGGCGACGGGAAGGGAGCGCCCCTTGGTCGCCTTCAAGCATTTGCGAAGGTGGGAGCCCAATTTCAGGCGCATCGCTGCTTCGTTGTCCTCGCCCCCGGAAACCGCCAAATAGGCGAGCATGGAAGCGTATTCGGCGGCTCCCTCGTGTAGCCATGGTGCGGTTTCCCCATCGAGCGGGCGGTAACCCTGCCCATTCCAGAGATGGAAACCCTCATGAGCGACAAAGCGGTCCACCGAACGACCCGCTTCGGGATCCGCCTTCGCCCACTTCTCTCCATGGAAGCGAAGGGAGACCACCCCGCCGCCGCTCACGTCCCCACGAAATGCGGTGGGACCGGGGCTATCGACGCTGACCAACACCAACGGGGTTAGCGGGGGTGTGCCCAATTGGGCGGTATAAAACGGCAACGTTGCGGTGAGACTGGCGCGGATCCGTTCGCCTAGCCAGGGGGGTACGTTGGCTCCAGCAACGAAATTGGCGCCCCCAACGAGAGTGACCGCGGTCGCCGGACCGAGGTAGCTGTACCCTTGGGTCGGATCCGTGGGAGCGAGGGCGACAAAACCCTCGGGCACTTCGAATTCCAGCGAGGTTGCCCCCTCGGAAAGGCTGAGTGCCGGCCCGTAGACCGCGAACCCCTGATCCATGCGGATCACCGAAAGGTAGGTGCGGTCGATCTCGCTTGGGTCTGGGGTCAGCGCGAGTTCGAAACGATCGAAGGCGATTTCCCCCGATATTCGCCCATCGGCGAAGCTGAGGCCCGGGGTTACCAGCTTCCAAGCGGGTCGTACCAAGGTCGGGTCGGCGACAAAGGTTACCGCGTTGGTGGGCTGGTCGAGCTCAAATCGCGCGGTCACACCGGTGGCCGTGGGGGCCAGGGTCACGGTAGTGGCTACGGCGGCGAAGGATAGCAGGGCGGCGAACAGGGGGGCCTTCCTAGGATGACGTCGGAGTATTCTATCAGCCAAGGCCGCCGCGTGGTCGGCGTGAGTTTTCGAAAGTGGAAACGCGAAGAATACGATGTACTCGCGAGCTCTAGGCGTAAAAACGTCAAGTACACAATGTACGCGGGAGTTCTTCGAAGTGGCGGGCGAGCAGTCACGGCTTGAGATCCCCAGTTGCGGATCGCAAGAGCAGGCGCTACGACATCACCGATGTTTCTTCCCCGCTCCCTTCCACGAGCTCTGATCTCCGGCGTATTCATCGCCGCGTGGTTGCTTGGGAGTTTGTTGGGGATCCATCACAATACCTCGGTGGTGCACGCGGTCTGCGCGGAGCATCAAGAGATCGTAGAACTTCGACCCGACACCGGAGATCACGAGGACAAATCCGGAAAACCCGATCCGGGCACCCAGGGTATCCACGACCACGGTTGCGAGCTTCCATCGTTCGCAGCGGAGGCCGTCTCGGATGCGCCTGAGGCCGCTCCAGAGCTCGTGGACGTTCCAGCCGCCTCAACCCTGTCGGTTGTACTTTTGCAGGCCCCACGGCCTCCACCGCTGTCGTACGCCCCCAAAACATCGCCTCCCGCTCGTTCCGTTTGAGTCGTTCGCCGCGCATGTGCCGCGGCATGTCCACTCACCTCAGGAATTCATCGGCGAAACGCCGATAGCTGGAGACATTCATGTTTTTCAACTCGCGTGGCCACGGCCACTGCGGACTTTCGTCCATTTGGACGGGGGTCGCGCTGCTGGTTTCGTTTGACGCCGTGGCAGAAACCCCAGAAAGTTCCCCCGCTCCCGTAGAGGCTCCTCCCGTAGCGGTTCCTCCCGTAGAGGCTCCTCCGGTAGAGGCTCCGCCTCCCGCGGATGCTCCCCCGCCTGTGGAACCCGAGCTTCCGCTCCCTCCGCCGGACGAAACGCCGCCTCCGCCGGACGAAACGCCGCCTCCGCCCGAAACGCCCACGCCTCCGCCGGCTCAAACCTTCCCTGGCCTGATGAACCCGGCGATCTCGGTCAATGGCCTGTTCCTCGCCGGGATCGAATCCGACGACGGCGCCATCGTGAAAGAGCCGTCCGAACTCGCCGGAAGAGGAGAGGGGTTTGGCACCGGCCTTGCCGTTCAAGAGCTGGAGATCCAGTTCCAGGCGGCGGTGGACCCCTACTTTAAAGCCAATCTGGTGGTCGCCATCCCGGGCGATGAACCGTTTGAAGTGGAGGAAGGGTACCTCACCTTGACCTCCCTCCCGAGAGTGCTCGTCAACATCGGGAAAATCAAAGAGCCCTTTGGGCGCGAAAACCTCGCTCATACGCATGCCTTGCTCACCATCGACAAATCGTTGATCGGGCAGCGGGTGTTCGGGGAGGAAGGCCTCAACGACATCGGTCTGAATGCGCAAATCCTGCTTCCGACCCCTTGGTTCTCTGAGTTGACCATCGGCGGGGATGCCGGCAACAACGAGGTGGTGCTCGGCTCCGGAGATCCCGAGGGACTCTCCGGAATGGTGCATTGGAAGAACCTATTCGACCTTGGAGAAACCGCCACTCTCGAGGCTGGGATCTCCGGCCTCATTGGCAAGAACGCCTTCGATGGGCGCAGTATCGTCGCAGGAGCCGATGTCACGATCAAAGGCGGCGGTCGAGGCCGGCGCCAGTGGAACCGGTACGTCTGGCAGAACGAATTCCTGATCATGGATCGGCAAGGCGCCGACGAAGATGCGCGTCTAGGCGGCCTTTACTCTACATTCGAATACGCCCTTTCCCGGCGGTGGTGGATCGGAGGACGCTACGACTATGTCGGCGTGTTCTCGGACGACACCGCCATGGCTGGCACACTGATCGGAGTGTTTGCACCGACAGAATTCTCGGCAGTCCGCATACAGGCCCAACGGCAATTTCTGCCGGACGGCCACACCGCTGACTCGATCGTCGGCCAGCTCAACTTCACGCTCGGGGCCCACCCCGCACATTCCTACTGAGGTCCCCGTGATAAAGTTACTCAAAGCGCTATTTTTTGGCTCCCTGGTCTGGGCTACCCCGGCGTTCGCGCTCAACATCGTCACCTCCACCCAAGACTTGGCGTCGATCACCGAGGCGATCGGCGGGGCGGACGTCACGGTCACGTACATCGTTCGCGGCGATTTGGACCCGCACTTTGTTGAGGCAAAACCCTCGTACATGGTCAAACTCTCCAAGGCGGATCTGTATGTCGCGGTGGGGATGGATCTTGAGGTCGGGTGGCTCCCCTCGCTGCTTACCGGATCTCGAAACCCGAAGATCCAGCCGGGTACCGCCGGTTACCTCGACGCATCTCGCGCGATTCGGCCGATCGAAGTTCCTACCGGGACCATCGATCGTTCCCGCGGCGACCTGCATCCCGCCGGGAACCCGCACTATTGGCTTGCCCCTGAAAACGGTCGGCTGGTCGCTCGCGCGATCGAACAGAAGTTGGAAGCGCTTGATCCCACGCATGCGGCGCACTTCAAGGCGAACCTGGCTGCTTTTGAAGCCAAGCTCAACACCAAGATCGCCGAGTGGAAGACGAAGATGGCCCCGCTGAATGGCGCTTCCGTTGTTGGTTACCATTCGACTTTCGACTACTTTCTCGGAGCCTATGGCCTGAAGATCGTTGGGTTTGTGGAGCCTAAACCCGGGATCGCGCCGACACCTTCGCACACGCTGGAGGTCTCCGCGGCGGCGAAGGCCGCCAAAGCGAAGTTTATCCTTGTGGAACAGTTCCACGATCCCCGAGATGCGGGTCCGGTCGCCCGCGCTTCGGGCGCCAAAGTGCTTACCGTTCCCACCGCCGTTGGCGCAATGGATGGGATCAACGACTACTTCGGCTTGTTTGATCGCATAGTCACCCTCATGAACACCCCCTAATTTCGGAGTTCCCATGAGTGTCGACATGATGATGCTGTTGTTGCCGGCGTTCGCGGCGTGCCTCGTATTGACGGGTATTCACGTCTATTTGGGGCTCCACGTCATTTCCCGCGGCGTCATTTTCGTCGATCTCGCGCTCGCACAGGTGGCCGCCCTCGGGGCTACCTGTGCGATGTGGATCGGCGCTGAACCTGGCTCGGCGCAGTCCTACTTTGTGTCGCTTGGATTCACATTTGTTGGCGCGGTCCTATTCACGATCGCCCGCTCCCAACAAGCCAGAGTGCCGGTGGAAGCGTTCATCGGGATTGTGTACGCGGTGTGCTCGGCGGTCGCCGTGATCGTCGCGGACCGGCTCCCGCACGGCGCCGACGAAATCCGCGAAATCTTGGTTGGAAACCTGCTCTCGGTGACCTGGGAACACATCGCCGTCACCATCGGAATTTATTCCGCGGTCGGCGTATTCCACTTCCTGTTTCGCCGGCAGTTTTTTCTGGTTTCTATGGATCCGGCCACCGCTGAGGGGCAGGGCCTGTCGATCGCGAAATGGGACCTGCTGTTCTACCTTTCGTTTGGATTCGTGATCACAAGCTCGGTGGCGATGGGCGGCGTGCTGATCGTGTTCAGCTATTTGGTGATCCCCACGGTGATCGTCGCGTTGTTCGCGGAGAAGACCCTCACTCGCCTGTTGCTTGGCTGGGGGGTGGGGTTTCTCGGGAGCGTCCTTGGCATCGGCGCCTCGGTCCAGTTCGACCTGCCGACGGGCGCAGCGGTGGTCGCCACCTTTGGCCTGATGATCGCGGTGGCCTTCCTTGCTCGGTTGTTGATCCCCGGAGAAGCACGCTCGGTCCTGGGGGATTCCCACTCTCACATCGCGGGCCAACCGCGAACGAAGCCTCCTGCGGTGACCGAAAACTCTTGACGCGTCAAGGGATGATTTCCAAGCACCTGTGGAAAACGCGCCGTATAGTGACGGCGCGTCCTCTCTCCTGAGGTATGTGCAGGTGCTCCCATGGCGGAAGTAGGTCAGGACGAACGTCAGGAAGCACCACAACGCCGAAGGGTTCAGGCGAGTCCGGTGGCGGTTGCGGATCGGCTTTCGGAGCCTTCCACCGAGCCTGAACGTACGCCCGAAGCCCAGAATGCCGACTGGATGATGGAGCGGTTCGGCAACGCCCTCGTGTTGGACTCTCTGTCCGACCCTACCTGCGGGATCGGCGAATATATCGCGGGTGAAATGGCGGCCGCTGCCGCAGGGTTGGGGACACAGGGCGAGCAGCAGCCTCCCTCTAATTCGGCGATGCTACGGCTGATGCGCCATGCCCAAACTCCTGGCGTTGGCGCGGCGATCGACAGCGTGGCCCGCCGGTCGGGCAGCCCGTTGCCAACCGAGGTTCGCGAACGTATGGAGCAGGCTTTCGGGCACGACTTTTCCCATGTGCGGGTCCATACGGACGGGGCGACGGCCCAGGCCGCCGAAGACGTGAACGCACACGCTTTTGCGCTTGGATCCCATGTCTTCTTTGGTCGTGGCGAGTGGGCGCCGGGCACCTTGGCCGGCGATCGGTTGCTTGCCCACGAACTCACCCACGTGGTTCAAGCGGATGAAGGGAGGCTTCCAACCAACACCGATCAGGAGGTGTCGAGCCCGACCGATCCGAGCGAACGCGAAGCCTATGGCAACGAAGATCGAATTCTCGGTGAACTGCGTTCGATCGATGCCTCTGCGGACACACCAGATCATGGCAGCCGAGAAGTAGGGTCGACCGCGGCGTTCGCCGAAGCAAGCGCCACGGCTGCGCCGGTGATGCGTACCCCCACTGTGGAGACCGGCGATGCGGAATATAAGACCGCCGCGGAAATTATGGCGTTGTCGCTGTCGGATTTTGTGGCGTACGCCGATGCTCAGGCGGACTGGTACAGCGTGGGGTCCAGCGCGACTGCGCCCGCGGCAGGCAGCGCACCCGCTACAGGAACTGCCCCCTCCGGTGGAACCGCGCCAACGACCGGAAGTGCGCCAACGACGGGAAGCGCGCCGGCAAGTACGCCCGCAGCCCAGGCGGCCCTGACGGACGAAGAAAAGGAACTCCTTCGAGGCATTCTCGCGTTCGCGAGGGAGGACGCCACCCTCGCCGGCAGCGCCGATCTGCTGGTGTCCGATCTGGCAGCCTCCTGGGATACGGCGACGCAAGACGCGCTTCGCGCGTTCAACAACTCGTCGACCGACGGCGCCGCCACCCTCCGAATCACCGCCCCGACTACCGCTGCCACCCTGGCCACCAAAGTCGAATGGGGCAACCACATCCTCGCATTGGAAGCGGCTTTCCCTCCCCAAATGTTGAATGCCATCTTCACTCAAGCGGTGTTCGAATCGCTGATTTCTCACGCGTTGGTGCAGGATTTCATCGACTACTACACGACCGCCCATCCGTTGATGGAAGCGAGCGACGGCAAGGAAGTTTCGTCCTTTATTTCGCTGGTGGCCGACGAAGGCGCCACCATGAGCACTTACGCTGGAATGCCGCACATGCGGAACCCGCACCGGTTTGAAAAGGATTGCCTGGACGCCGCCCGCGAAAATTGGTCCGATGTCAGCCAAACGCGACCATTGGTCCTGATCTTACACACGTCTCAAGATCACAATGGTGCGTTTCATCGCGATCCGTACATGACCGAGGCGCTGACCCACCCGCTCAACCTCACGCTTCTCTACGAGGGAGCATCCACACTCAGTGAGGTGGTCGCCGACATTCCGGGCATCGCACAGACGTACGGGATGAACGGTAAGATCTCGCAGGTGATGATCGCTGGCCACGGCGACGCGCGCAGCATCGAGCTCGCGGGCACCGCGTCCGGCGAGTACTGGCAGGACGATGCGGGCGGGCAACACGTGGGGATGACCCAGGATTCCGTCGATCTCGACAACAATGGAGCGGCCGCCGACGATCTGATGCAGGCGTTGCTCGCCAACATGGAAAATGATCCGACCAACCCGGCGCGCATCGTGTTCAACGCCTGTTTGACCAATTCCAACGATACTTCCGGTGTATCGCTCGATGGCCTTTCCGACGATGAAGCGCGAGCAGCGATTCAAAACCACATCTCGCAGAACGGGAGTTTGGCCACCCACATGGGCGAACTGGCTGAAACTGCGGGAGTTCCGGTCGAGTCCTTGGGTGCCAATGCTTCGATTCAACAGGTGGGTCTGGTGGACGGGGCGGGGGATCTGACCATCGTGCCGACTTCGAGCACGCCGGATCCGGCGATCACTTCCACCAAGATTGACTACGTGGAAAGGGGCGTTGAGCCGCTAGGAGCGATTCGTGCGGTCGTGGAAGCTTGGGCCACCGACGGTGCGGAAAATACGTTCAACGCTGTGGCACGCCGGTTGGGCCTGGCCGATCATTCCGGGGCTGCGAGTTATGCCGTCGTGGCGGGGCAACGTTGGTCTGAAGCGGTGATCCGCGCGATGTACGTGCGCATCCTGACCACTTACCAGGGGAGCATTGCGGGGATCAATGGCCTGTCTGGCGCGGCCTCGGCCCTCGGAGAATTGAATACCGGGGACGCCTCTTATTGCAATCCGGCGTCGATCGATCGCGGCGTCGCTGCAGCCGATGCATTACCGCTGTACACCGCCCTCGCTACGTCGCCGGGGTACAACCGACGGAGTATCAGCATTCCGGTCGGACAGGCGCGGCTCGCCCGTGAAGCGACGTTTGCGACAAACCTGATGGCCACTCTGGGTTCTTTGCCGCGGGCCAACGCCTGCGGAAGTTTCGGTCAATTCGTCGGAAATGCGTTCCTGGCACCGTATTACGCCGCCTTGATCCCCACGGCGACCGCCGGTGCGGATCCCGGCACGGCAGCGCTGTTCCTGGCGTTGATCGAGGTGGTTCGCGGCGGCACTGGCGCCAACTCCACCTGTAAAACGTTCCTGCATACGCTGGCCGAAACCGACCGGAGTTTCCCGGACGCGCTGCAAGTGAATGACATGTTGTCGGGGTTTGGCAGCACTTCCAACGTGCTGGAATCCATCGGCCTAGGGGCGCCGAGCGCCGACGCCCCGGCGACGGACACACCGATCCAAGCCAATGTGGACACCGATCAGGACGGCGAAAACGAGACCTACATCACACCGGCCACCCGTGATTCTGCCGTTGCTGCCTCGCTTCTCAATGTGCGGTCGCGGCCGTCCATGAGAGGGGATGTGCTGGGCACCGTTCCGGAGGGCACCACCGTTCACGTCAGTGGAACGTCCGGAAATTGGACGGCGATCGAGTTCCAAGGCAGCACGGCGTTTGTCTACTCGCGTTACCTGGAGTAACGCCTCATTTGGGGCAGGTGACCTGGGTAACCGGGTAGGACCACAGCTCGCCCTTGGTCGCGACGACGAGCGTGCGCCCACCTTCCACAAATCCAACCGCACGAACAGGGCTTCCGACAGGGATTTCCATCGTTTCGGAACTGGAGGCGCAGGCCACTGTCAAAACGCCTTTTTCGCCTCCGGCGACCAGCAGCGAACCCTCGGGATGGAACGCCAGCGAACGAAAGCCCTCGCCTTCCACAGAGCGTGCGACTACGACTGCCCCCGACTCCACGAGGTAGACCTGCAACCTTCCTTTTCGGTCAGCGGCGGCCAGATACCGATCACCAGCGGACCACGCCAACGTTCGCTCGGTGGTTCCTTCGAAGGGCAGTCGCTGGGCGTCCTCCGCGGCCGCCCAGACGGAGATATCCTTGGCGGAAGCTGCCCAATGCTGTTCGCCGGCGGCCAACGTTCGCGCTTCATGGTCGCTGAGCACCCTTTTTAAAGCGCCGGTCTTCCCGTCCAAAATCAGGAGGCGTTGCATCGGGCCGTCGGCCGTTCCGCCGGCGCGTCCGCGAACGGGCGCATCCACGGCGTACACCAGCACTTCGGTTCCGTTGGCTGACCAGACCGCCGTTTTCGGCGAATACGCCCGCGAAAACGAAGCCGAGATTGCGCCTTCGGGCACCGGCTCCACCTGGGCGAGGTTTTCCACCGGAAGAAATTGAACGCCGCTTTTCGTCACCCGACCGAGACCGACCCCGAAGCTGCCGCCGCCCAAATACCGAGGTGTAACCCCCCCGGCACCGGGGATCTCAGCCACTTTTGCCCCCGACTCCCACCACAGCGCCGCGCTCGCGGTCGTGGTGATCCAAGCCCCCTCCCCGTCGGCGACCCCGTCGGCGCCAAAACGCCCCAACGAAACCGGCTCCCCCAATGTGAGAATGTCCACCGAACCCCCGGACGCCCCAACCGGCAGACAACCCGCCAAGAAAGAGAGGAAAAAGGAACCCAACGAAAGTGCATTTCCTAGTGTAGCACTTGGACGGTGGTTCGGGGTCGCTCTTGGTGCACTACCAGGGTGTCCACAGAGACCAGCCGCCCGCCGCGGGAAGGGCGCCCTGAGGCTCGGCGAGTTCCGCGGTCGAAGCTCGTTCTGCGGGTCTGCCTTTGTCCAGGCCGCGCGTGCCCCAACGATTGACGCGTCAATAGAGAATGTGGACGCTCTGCGGTAAGGGTTTCCGAGCCCGGACGTTGTTTGCACAGAGCAAGGCGTGGGAGACATGCAAATCTGAGGGTACCAACCCTGGTGGGGGGAGCATGGCTGAAAAAAGTCGCCGGGCGCCGGAAGCCCAGAACCCAGCGCCGTCCAGTAGTGGAAATTACCGAGATCCATCCACCGACCTCGGCATGCGCAGCGATGTCGGCGCTGCAACGGGTCCCATCGGGGCCGAAGGCGAAGCCAAACAATACGCGGACATTCATTTCAACCGGCAAAACAAGTTGGATGTGCCGGAAGTCAGCGCCGAGGAAATTCTGGTCACCCTAAGCCAGACTCCCAAAGGCCCGTTGCCGATGGAGGTGACCCAACGACGAGGTTCGATCGAAAGCCCCGTCATTGAGCAGTTGGCTTCGCCGACAAGCATTTTTGCCGGCGGTGGCCCCCAGGTGAGCGATGTCACTCAGGGGACGCTTGGCGACTGTTTTTTCCTGTCCACGGTCGCTGGAGTATTGAGCCGAGATCCCGGACATTTGCAATCCATGATCTCCGACGACGGCACCACCATGACCGTCCAGTTCTGGCGTTACGATGCGTCCTCCTCGCAGTGGGTCCCCGCGCCCGTCAGCGTCAACCACCAATTGTTCGTCCGATCGAACAACGGTGAAACCCAGGTGGAAGGGGTGCGCCTCCAGGCCAGCGATGAGGTTGACCGGTCCCTATGGTTCGCAGAGCAAAAAAGCGAAACGCTGAGCATTATCCGAGCCGAAGAACGAAACTTCGCGCTATGGATGCCGCTGTTCGAAAAGGCTTATGCCAGCTACATCCAACAGTATGGAATGTACGGCGGGTTTACCGGCACGCCCTCGACCGCTGAGGGGGAGGACCGTTCGGTAGACCAACAGAACCCAGAACCTGGGTATGCAGCGCTCACTTCAGGCGGGGATCCAAACGGAGTCTACGGTGTGTTTTTTGGCCCAGCGCTGGAGGACTCCTACAAATTGATGACCGCTGCCGGCGGCGGTTCAGAATTGATCACCAACAATCGAGCGATCATCGAACGGCTTCTCGCGTTTCAAGGGCCTTCGAGTGAGATGGTGATGACCGCCTCCACCGGCACCGGCGCGGAGGTGTTCGACCAGCTCATGCCGATGTTGGTCGACACTGCCTTGGAACTACAGACTGTCTCCGAAAGCGCAGCAAGGTCGTTGGCCACCCACGTGCGGACGCTGAAAGAGATGTCCAAGGAGAATCGTCCGCTACTGGGGCCGGAAATCGTTCAGACGATTCTCGCAGACGGCGGTTTCCGGCAGAGCAGCCGAGCCGCCGACCTGGAGGCCCTGCTGCTGCAGGCGAAGGCGATCACGGGAGAGGGCAATCCCGACCAATTGTCGGTCAGTCCCAACCACGCGTACACCCTGCTGGGCGCCAGCATGAAGGGCGCGGACGGTCAGGCACTGTCCGGGCCGATCGATACGATACTCGCCGACATTTCGGCGGAAAACTCCACCGTCCGACTTCGCAACCCGATGGGACGCCAGGAACCCGACGCCGAGGGCGACGGTCCCACGGACGGCGCCAACGATGGCAGCTTTGATATGTCATTACACCGCTTTCTCAATGACTTTTCTCAACTCCACGTCGCCGAACTCCAATGATCGTCGACGTTCGTCGCGATTGGGCGCCCCTGTACACCGCCTTCGCCACCGCGCCCCCGAACAGTCAGGTGGTCGCGCGCCTTTTCGGTGAGCCGCCCACCGCCCCATTGGCACTCATCGACGACCCTCAACGCCCGGTGAGCCTCCGGCTGTTTGCCGAGACCCCCTGTCGATGGCATGGCGCCAATGTCCTGCTTCGCGCACGCCAAATCCATCTCGAAAATCTGATCCTCGTTGACGCCCAACGCTTCGATCTCACGGTCCGCACGGAGCTGATCCTTCGTTCGATCAGTTTCCTTGCGGAAAATCCGAACGCGGCTTCGATCAAGGTAAAAGCGATCGGACGCGTCCGGTTTGCCCGGTGTTCGATCGAACATTTCTATGCGAACTCCGAACATCATCCGGCACCTCTGCAGTTTTTCGCGACGTCGCCCAAGCAATTCAAGTGGATCCGGATTTCTCGTTTCGTGCACGGCATCACTGGACCGATGGTGTACATCAGCGGCCGCGGTCGCCTGGAATTCCTGGATGGGGTTACCGCGCTGGACCACGCGCGACCGATCGTGGTCAGCGACAACCCGTCCACGTCGGTGGTATTCGATGAAGTATGGGGCTTCATCGGTCGAAGTGCGGAGATCGTTCGGTCCCCTGGAAGCGGAAGATACCCGGAGCGGTACGCGATCCGTCGGCACCCGATCATCGACGATCGGGAGGGATTGAGCCGCGCGCTCACCTTCCACGCGGATCGACTTCTCCCGGTCGATCCCGCCTGGTGGGGCGAACGGCTGGCTTCGCGGGCCGACTAGAAGTATTGACGCGTCAAGAGATCTTGATCGTAAATCTCTTCACACGAAATATTCTCCCCGACCGGGAAATTCCTTCGCTATATTCCTCGCGCGCCTGATTGGGCACTCTGGAGGGTCTGTGGTCTGGATCTTGGCACTCATCGTTGGTTGCACCCCTTCCACCATCGAAAACACGGGAAGCCCGCAAGAGCTTCAAGCGTTCGATGTCGACGGCGACGCCCTATATTCGGACCTGCTCGATGCGGGCTATACCTCGGTTCCTGGCCGATACTTGGTGGTGACGGAGTCCTCCAATGCATCCGACATTCTGCGAGGGTCGACCGACCGCCTCCTCCAAACCGCCGAATGGGAAGGGGGTTTTGCGGTCGAAGGCGAGATCGCCGACATTGAACGACTGGCCCACGACTCGCGCATCGTGAGCATTGAACCGGACTGGATCGCGACCACGAATGGCAAGCCCGTTGCTGCGGCTTGCGCCTCGTCCACTTCCCAGACGGTTCCAGCGGGCGTTACGGCGCTTGGGACCTCATCGTTTACCGGATCGGGCGTCAAGGTGGCGGTGATCGACACCGGCATCGACTTTGCGCACACCGATCTCTCGGTGGTTTCGGGTGTCGGTTATGTCGGTAATACCACGGGTTCCGACGACAACGGTCACGGCACTCATGTCGCCGGCACCATCGCCGGGCGCAACAACACCCGCGGTGTGATTGGCGTGGCACCCGATGCAAGCTTGTACGCCGTCAAAGTACTGGATCGCCGCGGAAGCGGTTCGTATTCGGCCATCGCTTCCGGTATCCACTGGGCCGTGGACAATGGCATGGATGTAGCCAACCTTTCGTTGGGTGGGCCGAGCGACAGCACCACCCTCAGCGATGCGGTCACTCGCGCCTACGACAATGGGGTCGTGCTGGTGGTTGCCGCTGGAAATGAAGGTCTCTCCGCGACAACTTCTTACCCTGCCAACTACGATGGCGAAGTGTTGACGGTCAGCGCCGTCGACATGTCCAACGGCAGCTTTCCCACCTGGTCCAATTACGGCATTCCACCGGTGGATGTGGCCGCTCCAGGCGTCAAGATCTGCTCAACCACCCGCGGTGGCGGCTACGGCACCATGGACGGGACCAGCATGGCGACGCCGCATGTGGCCGGCGCCGTGGCGGTCTACGTTCAGGGCCATCCAGGGGCCACGTTTGCCGACGTCGAAGCGGCATTGGAAGCGGGTGTAAGCCCCCTCACCGACACCAGCCGCCACACCGAAGATCTGGTTAAGATCAACGGCTTCTGATTCGGGCGCGCCGGCGTTGCCGTCGGCGTCTGCGCGGGTTCCGTCGCTGCGAGCTTCGCTCTCCGCGACCCCTGCGGGCCGCTTCGCCGCCTCGCGCAAAGGTAAAAGCGCTTTACTATTGCCGGTTCCTCCGCTTCGAAGGGCCTTGGCATTCGCTGGAGCACCGGCAATAGAGGCGTATTAGGCCCCCTCTTCCACGTGCCTTACGGCATCCTCGACAATGTGGGCGACATGCCGATCGGCCACGGTGTACGCGATCTGTTTGCCGCGGCGCTCGGTGGCCACCAGCCGGCGATCCCGCAACAGTTTGAGGTGATGGGACATCGCGCTCTGTTCGATCCCCGCGAACGCTTGCAATTCACCCACGGTCATCGCACCCTGCTGGCTCAACCGGAGCAGAACCGCCAACCGCACCGGGTGCGCGATCGCCGCAAAGAGCTCCACCGTCCGCAACAAGATCGGCTCGGTGGGTGGCGGGGATTCGCGGTCAGCGGACATGCGCCCTCATAAAGGATCCAGCCTTCCGAGGCCAGGTAGGAAACGTCCCACCCGAGAAGCCCAGGCGCGGAATTCCGCCCCATGAACCTTCTCCAGATGGATCTCCTCCAGGCGCGCCTGCATGCCCACCGACAGCCAGACGTTGGCGAAGCCGAGGATTGTCCACGCCGATGGCGCGATCAGAACGAGGCCCGCGAGCATGGCAAGAATGCCCGTGTAGATTGGATTTCGGACGAAAGCATACAAACCACCCGCGATGAGCGCGGTAGGCTTTGCATCGATTCCAATCCGCCACGATGCGCCCATGTTGGCCTGAGCAGCGACCGTCAGCAGCACCGCGAAAACAAAAGTTGTCCAACCTACATTTTGCACCCACACCGGACCCTGCCAGACGCCCAGACGCGCTCCTCCCAACGCATACAACACCACCGCCCACACCGCGAAAGCACTCATCGATAGCGGAAACGCAGCGCCAACAAACGCTTGAAGGGGATCCTGCTTTCGCTCAAGCACCACCCCGAACACACCCGTGTTCCACCACAAGCGCGCGATGGGCCACAGGATCGCCAACCCAAAAAACAGCACCGTCGCCCACAAAACCATCGTTTCCATACGCATCGGACCTCCAAAAACGCATGCGATTATTATCATATGAGGCGCTATTCATGCAACTGTTTTTGGAGAAGCTGAGGACAGGGGTGGGTCGGGATTGCCGCGCGGCTGCCGTCGCCCTCGATCGACAGCCGCCGCCAGGATCGGTAAAATCGGTTTGGGGTGTGCGATGGCCTTGGTGTATCCGGACTTGTCCGAGCCGCCGGTGGGGTGGAAAGTGGCTCAGCAAGGCGCCGCTTTGCGGTTGGTCCCTGGAGAGTTCGCCGTCGACCGATCGCCTTGGTCGATCTTTGTGTCGCCGCTCGTGGCGAAAACCGCAGAGCTGCCGGGCCTGGAGCAACTGATTAAAATGACGATTTCAGCGGAAATTCGGGTCCGCCAGCTGCAGGTATTGGGGTACCAAGCGAGCTCAGTTACCAACGATCACGGTCTTGCGGGCGTTCGTTGTGAAGTATTGCTGGGGAATGAGACGCCCACTGAGCAGCGGGAATACGTGGTGTTCGAAGATCCGAAATGGGTGTACGGGATCCACTATGTGGCGTCGCCTGGGCATTTTTCTAAGTTCGTTGAGGTTTTTTGGCGCGCAGCTGCCTCGGTGAAACCGTACCCGGAATCCTGATGCGAGGTTCGGGTTGTTTCTTTTGCTGTTAAGGAGGGTGCCTACTTTCGTGACGTGTCTCGCTCACGGCGGAGTCACCCTGTCTCGTTGCAAACGCGCGCTGAGAAGCGAGCTAGGGGCTGGGTAGTTCAACGCTGAAAAAAGCCTCCGTGGCGAGCGTGTCCGCCGCTTGGATCAGCGCTCCGGTTCCTGGCAACATGAGCGCCCAGCTGACCAACGGAAGCGCTTGTTTCAGCAGGTGAATCAGTCCGGTCGTGGCGCGCTGATCGGGGCTTCGGTCGAGCAGCCACCAAAGGATGACGGCCAACTGAAGCAAATAGGCGCATCGACCCAAGGCTTCTCCGACTTCGCCCTTGGGAGCGTCACTCGCATCGACCACCGCCGCCCGAAACACGGGTTGAACGCGCTCTCTTGAAAAGGCCGTTCGTTCGGCGAACAGACCGTCCGAGGGATCGCCGAGCAGCACCCCCAAAAGTGCCGAAAGCGACTTCCGATGGGGGCTTAGAACCATCAGACTGGATTCTAGGGCCAAGTGAAAGCGGTCCACCCAATTTCCGGAGGGGAGATGGACGGTTTCGGCGTAGGTGGTCGACAACTCGTCGTAGAGCGCCAATACCACCGCCGCTTTGTTGGGGAAATACTTATACAACAGCGCTGGGCTTACATCTGCGGCGCGGGCGATGTCCGTAAGTGTTGTTTGTTCATAGCCTTTGGCGGAGAACTCGGACAAGGCGATCGCGTACAGGCGTTGCCGCATCTCCTCGCCGCGCTCGGTTCGTCCAGGAGGGCGGCCGGGTTTCCGTGGGGGATCCATTTCCATGGCGATTCCTGTGGCGAGTTTCGGTGAATGCGTTTACTTATCATGCAGAGTTTTGGTGAATGGGTTCACCAAAATAAATTCACCCAGGAGACCGCTATGAAAATCGTGATCGCCGGCGGAACGGGCCAAGTAGGGCGGATTTTGGAGCGCTCGTTGGAGAAGTTGGGGCATACGGTTCGGGTGTTGAGTCGGTCTCCCAAGGGTGCAAATCAGGTGTGCTGGGACGGCCGGACTTTGGGTGCATGGACGGCTGAAATCGACGGATCGGATGCGGTGATCAACTTGGCAGGCCGGATCGTCGATTGTCGGTACCACAAAAACAACCTCGCGCAAATGTTGTTTTCAAGGGTGGATTCCGCGCGGGCGATCGGCGAGGCGATCGCTATGGCCAAGTCGCCGCCGAAAGTCTGGCTTCAAATGAGCACTGCGACCCAATACGCCCATCGGTACGATGCGCCCAACGATGAATTCACTGGGATTCAGGGAGGAAATGAACCTGGAGTGCCGGAGTATTGGCGGCTGAGTGTGAACATCGCGCACGAATGGGAGCGAATGCTCAGGGAAGCCGATACCCCCCATACTCGAAAGATTGCCCTCCGAACCACCTATACGCTTAGCCCGGATCCCGGAGGGATTTTCGATTGGCTGTTTTCGCTGGTTCGTTGGGGGTGGGGCGGGAATTGGGGAGAGGGGAAGCAGCGGATTTCGTGGATTCACGAGACCGACTTTGTCGCGGCGATCCTGTTTCTGTTGGAGCGGTCGGACCTGGACGGTGCCTTTAACCTGGCTTCACCGGATCCGATTCCGCAGCGGGAGTTCACCCGGACCTTGCAGGAGGTGTCGGGAACCCGGCTCGCACTCTCGGCGGCGCCGTGGATGTTAGAGGTAGGAGCGTGGTTGTTGAACACCGACGCCGAATTGATCGTGAAAAGCCGGTATGTGGTTCCCACACGCCTGTTGAAGGAGGGCTTTGTCTTTCAGTATCCGACCTGGAAGTCGGCGGCGGAAGAGTTGGTCGCGCGGTGGAACACCACTCACCGCCAAGAGTAGGCGCCCCGAAAGCCATAGGCGGACTGGCGAAGTGACGCGAGCGTCCGCGTTGGCCGAACATCCAGGCGTGCGGTGTGCGCGGGGCCAATCCAAGCCCCTCCTCGGCTCGCGCGGCCGCCGACGGCACTCCGAACCGACGGATCCCACTCCACCCGACCGTTCGGGGTCGGTGAGATGTCATGCAAGTTGATGCACCAATCCCGCACGTTGCCCGCACATCCTCCGACCCCGTAGGGGCTGACATCTACCGGAAATTCGTGGACTGAGCCCACGAGGCTGCGCCTTGGTCGGCTTGAAGTGGTCAAACACCAGGAAGCGTCAAACCAGTTGCCCCATGGAAAGATCCGTCCGTCGACACCGCGGGCCGCCTTCTCCCATTCCAATTCGTGGGGCAGCCTCCATGGGGCCGACGGCTTCGCCTTCCAATCCAAAAATGCGTTGGCGCTGAACCAATTCACCATGACCACCGGATGGTCGGGTAGCCACAGATCCCCATCGGCGTCGGCGTTCGCGCGAAGCGTGAACCGTTGATCGTTCAAACGGTAAAGCAGTTCCCCATTTTGATGTTCCGTGGCGGATCGTTCTCTTGGAACATGCTCAAGGGCTTCCGATTCGCGGCCCTGCGCCACCAAATCGTTGAGGAACTCAAGATATTCAGCATTGGTTACTGGGTAACGCTGGATGACGAACGGATCGCACCACAGGCGCATCGGAGTGAACGGTTGGAGGCCCTCTGTTCCGCCGGCTTGGAACCAGCCTGCGGGGACGTACACCTCGTCCTGGCCGAGCATTCCACGGCGAGGAAGAGCGATCGGGTAGGGGGTTGCGGAACCGGGTGGGATGCCGTCCCAGTGGTGCTGGCGGGTGATCTCTACCGGGTACCGTACTTCCTCACAGTTGGGATGTTGGATCCGGCATAAATAGCTGCCCATCGCGATCGAAATGGCGCGCAGCGGTGTCTTCCCGAGCGATCGGTCAAACACCTCCACCAGTCGACGATGGTGCCTCTCGTATCGGAACAACAGCACTTCCGCGCCCGGTGGATCGGTGGTCAGGGTCAGAGCGCCGTCGCCCTTGAGGTAGGCCGTTACCTGCTGACGTATGGGGTGGGTGAGGGGAAGTGCGCTGCAGTGGGCAAGGATTTGAGGCTCGGTGATGTCCTTGTCGGTGATGACGCGGGCCTCTTCATATTGGTGGTGTCGCCGCTGATATCGTACGGCGAGTTCCGCGTGGGCTTCGGTGAGATCTGGTGCGATTTGCAGGGCACCCAACAGGGTGTTTCGTGCGGCATACCGTAGGCGCTCCACCTCCCTTTCGAGTCCAACCGCCTGATCCTCCAGTTCCCAGCCGAGTAGTTTGTCCTCCTCAGGCCGCCATGGCTCCACCCCTTTGAGGGCCTGCTCGGCCTGCGCGCGACGGCTGGCGGCTTCGGCTGCAATGAGGGTGGCTTCACGGTCAGCGATTTGCGCTTTTTTAACCAGGACCAATCCCTGTTCCCGTCGACGGGCGCCGTCTAGCCACGCTTGAATCTCCTCGGCCAGCGCGGTCGCCGTCGGAAATCGATCCTCGGGCTTCCGTGCCATGGCCCGCTCGCAGGCGGCCACCAGTTCGAGTGGAAGTGAAGGTCCTGTAGGCGTTTCTTCGATGTCAAACCCAAACGTCTTCGCGGGGGTTCCACGTCCGACAGGTGCCGGTGGCCCGGCGAGCACCTGCACCAAAACGGCCTGAGCGTGCCCCTCATATGGTGGTCTGCCCGACAAAATCTCGTACAACATCGCACCGAGGGCGTAGACGTCGCTGCGCGCGTCGATCTGTTCGATGTCGCCGTGCGCCTGCTCCGGGGGCATGTACGCGGGCGTGCCGGCCACTTGACCGACTCGGGTTCGGTAGTCCGGATTTTCCGATCGGTCGGTGCGAACGGCGTCGAGTTCTCCGGCTTCCGCCGCCCGATCGGGACGTCCGAGCACTTTGGCGAGCCCCCAGTCGAGGACATACACCTCGCCGCGGTCACCGACCATCGTGTTGTCCGGCTTCAGGTCCCGATGCACAACACCGCGCTCGTGGGCATACGCCACGGCATTGCACACCGCGTGGAAAGCGGTGATCACCCGACGAAAGGTCCATCCGCTGGCGCCGGTTTCCCAACGTTCGCTGGATGCTGCGTGCACCTCCGCTATCGCCGCTCCTAAGGTTCGACCGCGAACTTCCCGCATCGTGAACCAGAGGCGTCCATCGGGGAATTGTCCGAGATCGTGCACAGGGACGATGTTGGGGTGTTGCAGTTGCGCGCTGGCTTGCGCTTCTTCCAAGAACCGAGCCACCGCCGCCGGATGCCGAAGGGATCCAGGATGGATGATTTTCATGGCCAAGGTGCGGTTCAACTCCAGGTCGCGCACGCGGCGCACCTCACCCATGCCGCCCTCGCCCAGCGGCCCGAGATCGCGGTACCGCTCCGAGATCTCGCGAGGTTCCGGGACCGGATCTTCATCGGGTTCGAGGTGCACCGAGTTGTAGCCGACCACAGTCGCCAAGAGGCTCCGGCTGCGGGATTTCCAGACCTGCTCAAAGTCTGAAATGACGTCATCCGGAAGGTTGTACTTTCGAATGAGGGTCGCCAGATCGGGATTCATCGGTTCCCTCGCACGGTGCGACTCTACCTCAGGGCACCGCGAACTTGTAACCAACCGGAAACGCGACCCACCGCAGGCTGTGCTAATTTGGATCTTGCGGCCAGGGTCCCTCACCCCGGTTGCGGAGGCACCATGGGCCGCGGCTATAGGACCAGCGACTACGAACGTGGAATGCCCGGAAATACGACGGAGGGGCCGATGGATTCCGCGATGGCGCCTCAGCGAAACCCCCTGTCGGACATGATCAATTCGGGGATTCAGGCGAGCATGGCGAGCCTCGGGTACGACACGACCCGGCGAACTGGGGAGGAGGACAACGACTTCTACCGGGACAACGCTCAGTATATGCCAGGCTACGACATTGCGGGCATCCCCACCGGGGCATGGACCCACGATCGGGCGACCAACCACATCGGCCACGGAAAAGGTCCGGACAACCCTTGGGACGTGATCCGGCACAGCTTGGTAGAGCGTGAAGGCGCGGTGATCGATGAGGGGCTGGCGGCCGGCGGGGATGGTCACGTCGGATTTGGAGATGTGTACGATGCCCACGCCGATGCGTATGCAGAATCGGGCGGAGGAGGCAACCAATTCATCGATCCCGGGGCCATGGCGCTTGCGGTGTATGCGACCCCTGCCCTTGAGGCGTTTGGAATTGACTCGGGGCCATTCACGGGGGCTTCGATCGACTTGTTCAATGATCCCGAGGACAGCGCTTTGGAGGGGTGGAGCAAACGAATGGGGATCGGGATGGCCGAAACCGCCGCCGGGGCCGGCATGGTCGGCGCGGGGCTCTATGCGGGCAGTCCAAGAATGGCGGCGGCGGGCGCCGGGGTGGGAGCGCTTGGGGTGGGGGGCATGCTTTGGAACACGGCCACCGCGCTCGGTGGGGCCGACACCGCCACCGCCATGTCGGAACAGGCGCGGCGGGGCTTGAATGTGGGCGGGAGCTTGGTGGAAGCCAGCGGCGTGGGCAACTTGATCGAGGGCGCTGGAAGCGTCTTTCAGGGCGCGGTGAACGGCGCAAGTAACCTTCTGGGTTGGTGATCCTTGGCCGGGGCTACCTCCCTCGGATAGGGCGACGTGAGGAAAACCTCATGCTGGATCGCCGTTGTCAGTATTGTGAAGCCCGGATTTCTCCGACGGTGGGCAGAACCCTGCTGACGGTGCCGCTGGTGTTTCGATACCAATGCGTCGGTTGCAAAAACCGCTTTGAGGTGTTCACGGCGATGGGCAATTTCGTGCTTGGAACGCTGTCGGTGACGCTTACGGTGTACCCGTTGGCGACGGACAAATGGGCGGGCGCCACCGATCGATGGATCGGATTGACGTTGCTGGCGTTGTTATCGTTGGCAGGGATCGGCGTGCTGGTGTTCGGCCACCAGAAGGCGCAACGAAATCCTCTTGTGGAAAGCTGAGTTCGACGTGGAAAGCACTAGGTTCATCGCCCTGTTCGGTTTGTTGGCCTGTTCCTCGCACC
>SYKL01000117.1 GCA_005797785.1 Pseudomonadota bacterium
ACGTCGTCGGGAGTGTTTGGCAGAAGGGTGCGCTGAGCGGTTTACGACGCATGAACGCCTGGAAGCGCGGATCCCGTGGATCGTCAAGAAGGACGGTCGACGAGAGCCTTTCGCGAGAGATAAGGTGTATCGAGGAATTTCGCTTGCGGGCCGAAAGCGGCCGATCGAACCCGCGACCATCGACGAGGCCGTTCGCAAGGTGGAAGCTTTTTTGGAAGGGCTGCGCGAAACGGAGGTTCCGAGCGCGGTGGTCGGCCAAGCGGTGATGGACGTGCTCAAGGACATCGATCAGGTGGCCTACATCCGATTCGCCAGTGTGTACCAAGAGTTTGAAAGCGTCGAGAAATTTGTGGAGACCATCCGCCCGCTGCGGGAGCGCACCCCGTGACCGAGGCGTCCGACGCCTCCTGGATGAAGCGGGCATTGGACGCCGCACGTGAGGGTTTGGGAAGCACAGCACCGAACCCCTCGGTGGGCGCAGTTCTCGTGCAGGAACGACGAGTGATCGGCGTAGGAACGACCCAACCGGTGGGCGGCCCCCATGCGGAGGTGGTCGCGATTCGAGCCGCCTTGAAAGCAGGCGAAAATACGACTGGATCGACCTTGTACGTCACCTTGGAGCCTTGCCGGCACTTTGGTCGAACCCCGCCTTGCACCGATGCGATCGTCGCGGCGGGGATTGGGCGCGTGGTGGTCGGTACCGAGGACCCATTCCCGGAGATGCAAGGGAAGAGCTTCGAGATCCTTCGAGCGGCCGGGATCGACGTGACCGTGGGCGTGGATCGCTCCGCCTGCGAACGCATGATCCTTGGATTTTCGCGCGCCGTAAAAGAAGGGTTCCCGGAAGTGACCTGCAAAGCTGCGATCAGCCTGGATGGGCACATCGCCACCGCCGCCGGCGAGTCGAAGTGGATCACCGGGGAGCTGGCCCGGGCGCACGGTCGGGCGCTGCGCTCGGAACACGATGCCATTCTTGTTGGCATTGGAACCCTACTCGCAGACAATCCACGTCTGACTGCGCGCGGAGAGGGACCGGAACCGGTACCGGTGATCCTCGACTCCCAACTTCGCATCCCGAGCGATGCCGCCGTTTTTTCGCATCCGAGGCGCCCGATTCTGGTGTGTGCGGAGTTTGCTCCGGAAAGAGAGCTTCCTGCGGACATCCTCCGCGTTCCCGGCGAACGGGTGGACATCGACGATGCGCTCAGAGCGTTGGTCTCCCGAGGACTTCACCGCGTACTGGTGGAGGGCGGCGGCCAGGTTCACCGATCGTTGCTCGAGCGCGATCGGGTCGACACCCTGGCCCTTTACGTCGCCGGAATTGTGGTTCCAGGCGGTCGACCGTGGGTTTCCGGCGAGCCGTTGGCGCAGCTGGGCGACGCGCGCCGTTGGGGCCGGCCCGAGATTCTCCCGCTGGGAGACGATGTTTTGCTTCAATACACCAAATTATCCGCAAAGGAGGCCTGATGTTCACCGGCTTGGTGGAAGATGTGGGTGTCCTGGTGTCGAGCCGTCCTCGCGGGGGTGGCTTGGAAGTGGCGATTCGAACGAAGATCCCGTTGAAGGACGTGGCATTGGGCGACTCGATCGCGGTCAATGGCGCTTGCCTGACCGTAGATCGCCTGCAATCCGACACCTTCACCGCGGTGATGGGCCGGGAGACGGTGGCCCATACCTCCTTGGGAACCTTGCGTCCCGGCCAGTCGGTGCATCTGGAGAGGGCCGCTAGGCTCGGCCAACACCTCGGCGGCCACCTGGTTCAAGGTCATGTGGATGGCGTCGGTCGCGTCGTTCGCACCGAAGATGCAGATGAATCGTGGATTCTATGGATTGAAGCGCCTTCGGGGCTTTCGCGGTACATTGCGTCCAAAGGCAGCATTTGCGTGGACGGGGTCAGTCTGACGGTGAATGCGATCGAGGGCGATCGGTTTCGAGTGAACATCGTCCCCCATACGGTGCGTTCTACCTGCCTTGGCAATCTTCGCGCTGGCGAATCGGTGAACTTGGAGGTCGATGTCATCGCCAAGTACGTCGAGCGGTTAATGGGCGGGTCCAACCCCCCCGGGCTGTCCCTGCAAACCCTGTTGGACAATGGATTCGGCTCATGAGCTCTACGTCTTTTGAGGTGATGCCGGAAGATCCGCTTCGCCGCGTTGAGTTGGCGATGGAAGATCTTCGCGCCGGGAAGATGGTGATCCTGTGCGACGACGAAGATCGGGAAAATGAGGGCGATTTGGTGATCGCCGCCGAAAAGATCACGCCCGAAGCGATCAACTTCATGGCGGTCTACGCCCGCGGGTTGATCTGCCTGTCGATCACGGCGGATCAAGTGGCCAAGTTGGGCCTTCCCATGATGGCGGCTCAAAATCAGAGTGCTTACAACACCGCTTTTACGGTGTCGATCGAAGCGCGGCACGGCGTGACCACCGGCATTTCCGCAGCGGATCGGGCCCATACGGTGAAGGTGGCGATTCGAGCCGATGCTTCGCCGAAGGACATTGTGGTTCCGGGCCACATGTTCCCGCTGCGGGCGCGGGACGGCGGCGTTCTTGAGAGGGTGGGACAAACCGAAGGTTCGGTCGACCTTTCCCGCTTGTCGGGGCTGCATCCGTCGGCCGTGATCTGTGAGATCATCAACGACGACGGCACCATGGCGCGCATGCCCGAATTGTTGGCGTTTGGCGTAAAACATGGCATTCGGGTTTGCACCGTCGCCGACGTGATCAAGTGGCGGATGCGCCACGAGCGCGTGGTCGAGCGTCACGGCGATGGCGAGGTCAATATCCCAGGCATTGGGAAGTTCAATACTCGTCTTTACCGAGGAGCGACCACCGGCGGACAACATTTGGCGGTCTGGAAAGGGCCTTTGACCGGCCCCACCCTCGCTCGTGTTCAGGCTTCTCCGCCTCCTTGGTCGTTTTTGGCGCCGGGAGAGGGCCGCCTAGCTCGGCAGGGGCTCGACGCGCTGGCGGCGATTCAGGCCGAGGGAAACGGCGTTGCGGTGTTCATGTTCTTGGACGGCCGCTCGGAAGAGAACTTGCAGCGGATGTTCGGCAACGATTTCCACGGCAGCGGAGAATTGGCGTCTCAGGCGCGCGCTGACGCCCTGCGCGATCTGGGCACTGGATGCCAGATCTTGCGAGATCTCGGACTTTCCGAGCTTCGATTGCTGACGAATTCCGACCGGGCTATTGTTGGCGTGGAAGCCTATGGGCTGCACATTGTGGATCGCTTGCCGCTGCCAGCGCGCAACTGAACGTTCATTCATTTTACGAGAGGGGAGGGGTAATGCCTCGGATCATCGAAGGTCAGCTCACCGACGCGGGCGGCAGATACGCGATCGTGGCAGGCCGGTTCAATGAGTTCATCGGAAGCCGCTTGGTGGCCGGTTGCGAGGACGCTTTGAAGCGCCATGGCATCGACACCGCCTCCCGCCTCGATGTGTACTGGGTGCCAGGCGCCTACGAAATTCCATTGGTCTGCAAGAAAGTAGCGCAATCGGGCAAATATTCCGCAGTGGTTGCGCTTGGCGCCGTTATTCGAGGATCGACGCCTCATTTTGACTATGTGTCCTCCGAAGTCGCCAAGGGTGTGGCTTCCGCCTCCATGGACACCGGGGTTCCAGTGATTTTCGGTGTTTTAACGACCGATACCATTGAGCAAGCCGTGGAGCGAGCGGGCACCAAGGCGGGCAACAAGGGTTTTGAGGCCGGCATGGCCGCGATTGAAATGGTGTCGCTGTTCCGGACGATGGAAGGGTAATATGGCGTCTCGTCGCAAATCGAGGTCCTACGCACTGCAGGCCCTCTATCAGTCGGATCTCTCGGGAACGACGGTTCAAGCTTCAATCACGGGGCTATGGGCCGGCGTTATCGAAGGTCCCGGCATCGATGACGATGGAAAGCCTCCCGAAAGCGAGGAAATCGAGTTCGCTCAGCGCCTCGCCAACGGTGTCGAGGAGTACCGCACCGAATTGGATGGGTTGATTGAGGCCTGTTCGACCAACTGGCGCTTGAGCCGGATGCCACTAGTCGATCGCAACATTCTGCGAATGGCAGCCTTTGAGCTGGCGCATTGCTCGGACATTCCGGCGACCGTTGCGATCAACGAAGCGGTGGAATTGGCCAAGCGCTTTGGAACGGCAGATTCCCGCGCCTTTGTGAACGGGATCGTCGATCGGATCGCCCGCAACTTGAACCGCCTTCAGGGCGACGTTCCAAAGCGGAAACCGGAGGACGAATGAGCGATGTCGGCGATCTCCAAGATGGAGTAGACCGCTGGATTCGCGAAAATGGCGGGTACTGGGATGAGATGTCCCTGCTGGCCCGATTGGTCGAAGAAACCGGTGAACTGGCACGGGAGTACAACCATCGGTTCGGCGCCAAGAAGAAGAAGGTGACAGAAAAGGACAAGGCGATCGCCGATGAAATGGGTGACATTCTGTTCATCCTGATTTGCATGGCGAACCAACAGGGGATTCGCCTGGATGAAGCTCTGTCCAAGGTGATCGCCAAATATGAGATCCGCGATGCAGGCCGCTTCTCCGGAAATTAAGGCCGCCCGACGCCAGCAGGAAATCCGCTTCCAAACCAAGATGTTGGTGGGGACGTTGTTGGTGCTTGGCCTCGCCGCGTGGATGGAGCCGTCGCTCGAGTCGGTGAAGTGGTTCGGCTTCGATGTGCCGATTCTGTGCGTGTTTCGACGAGTGACCGGGATTCCGTGCCCGGGCTGCGGCATGACTCGGGCGTTTACCTTCTACATGCACGGCGATCCATGGTCGGCGATCCAAGCCAATCTGATCAGTCCGGTGGTGTTTCTTGGCGTCGTCGGGCAGATCCCGTACCGGATCCTTCGGCTGCGGCGGGTGCTCGCGGGTTCGTTAGGGATCGGATAGATTGGAATTTGGAGGTCGCATGTCGGAACCGATGGTTGCGGTCACCGAGGCTGCCGCTCGGCACATTCAACGTGTACTTTCCGAGAAGAATTGGCCGGGCTACGGGCTGAGGTTTGGCCTTCAGGACGGTGGGTGCTCGGGGTACACCTACCTTTTGGACTTCGAGGCCAAGCCCGACGAGGAGGACCTGATCCACGAAGAGAAAGGAGTGAAGGTGTTTATTCACCCGATGCACGTACCTTTCGTTCAGGGGTCGGTCATCCACTACAAAGAAGAGAAGTTTCAAGAGGGTTTTGACGTTCAGAACCCCAACGCCAAGCGGTTCTGCGGTTGCGGCGAGTCGTTTTCGGTATGATGCATCCGATTGAAGTCGAGGGGTATCCCTCGTTTATGGCTGCTGCGGGGCGGACATTGTTGGAAGTCTGCGATGAGCAGGGGATTCCGATGGAGTCCGCGTGTGGCGGTTTTGCGGCCTGCAATTCGTGTCGGGTGAAGGTGCTCGACGGGAAGCTCTCACCGCTGTTGGAGGAAGAAACTGCGTTTCTCGATCGTCCGGATCAGCGGTTGGGGTGCCAGGCGAAAGTGTGCGGCCCGCTGAAGATCGCCCTCGACCCTGGGATATAGCCGAGGTTCAGTTTCCGCTTTGATCCGTATCCCCGGCCAAATACACGGGTAAAAGCTCGGAACAGTTCAGATCATCGAGCGTCTCTTCCGCCAGTTTGCAGTCGGCGAGCGCCAACTCCAAATCCCGCGCCCCTAAATCCGCGCTCACGTCTTGCCAGCGTTGTTGGCACTCATTGACGAAACCGTTCTTGCTGGACGCGCCGACGTCTTCCCAAGCCCAAGCATCGTCCTTGCAATCCGCTAGGGCCGAGCCCGTCTGGTTGCACAGCCGCTCGCACCGATCTTCCAGAAGGGAGCATCCCGCTGGGATCAGGAGCATCAGCAAAAAAGTGGTGGTGACCAGAGAGGGA
>SYKL01000118.1 GCA_005797785.1 Pseudomonadota bacterium
ACCTAAATCTACAGCGCATGCGGTCAACACCAGGAGTTCGTCCAACCCGCCTCCCCCTCGATTGGAACCGAAACCAGCGGTCAGGTCAATCCGCTCACCTCCAGGACCTTCATCGCAAAGCGCACCTCAGTGAAAGCTTCGGCGAAGGAAACCATCGGGTGGTCCACCGCCGGTGGGCGCGCACGAGCACGCGTCAAAGCAGCAATTCTAAGCGTCGGGTCACGCACGCTGCGGTAGAGTTCAACCGCAAGCCGCACGTCCTCACTGAGGGTTTCCGGCAGCGGCCCGGCATCGGAGGTCGCGCCAAAAGCCCCCAAGCGCGCCAAAACCATGGCTTGATCTTCCGGCATCAGCTGTGGCAACTCCCGCTCGGCGATCGCATACCATTCGGCCGCTTCCGCCCGCCCCTGAAGTTGGTACAGCAACCCCAATTGTGCCGCGGACATCGCCCCTTCGACCCCGGGAAGCCGAACGTAAGCCTCGCGATACCCTTGTTCTGCCCGATGGTACTCGCCCAGATCGAGCCAAACTCGCGCGACATTCGAGAGGTACCGGGCGCGATAGCGGTCGCCGTAGGCGGTCATCCCCTCTTCACACTCCCCAAACCACTCGAGCGCGTGGTGAGAATAACCCAATTCTCGCGCCGAAATTGCTGCATTGGCGATCCGGTTCGCACGACCGGGGCCGAAATCATAACGTCGCAGGTCACGAACCGCGTCTTTCAGAAGTTGGATGCTTCTTTCTGACTGCCGCAACACTGCAGCCACGTTCCCTAGCCCCACCCACGAGGCCGCCCGGGTCACCGGATCTTGAAGGATGCCTGCCAGCTCCACAAAGCGCTCGTACGCCCTCATCGAACCCACGATGTCGCCGAATCGAAACAAATGGCTACCTTCACCACGCCTCAGATCGAGCTCCAGGCGATCGTCCCCGGCGCAAAGCTCGCTCTCCGCCCTCCGAAACGAACGCAACGCGAATGCCGGTTTCCAAGCGACACTCTGAGCGGATCCCAGCGCCAGGTGGATCCAATACCGCCCCACCCGATCGTCCGCGCACGTCAGGAGAAGCGTTTCCGAAATCGCTTCGGAAGTAGCAAGATCCGACCGGGCGACCCTGCGGAGCCGCTCCACGTCCAGGCGCACCGAGCCGTTCTCAGGCTCGGGCCCCCCGTGCTCAAACCCGACCGATTCGCAGACCGCCTTCAAATCGCCGTCCGTCGGCCACGGAACCGCCGGAGAAGTGGGTGGCTCCGCGTCGGGCCACGTCATGGCCACCGCCCACCAAGCCGCCCATGCTTCCTCGGGTTTCCCATGGGCGATGACCCTTCGAAGGTTCGAGCGCTCGGCCGCCAACCGCAGCACCGATGCGATCGCAGTGCACCCCCACGGCAGCGGCGCCCACTCCAACGCTTTGTCTGCATACCAACGGTTGAAATCTCCATTGATGGTGCGTTTCTCGTCCTCCGAAAGCCGACTCCACGCGAACCCTCGAACCCGATCCGGAAGCCGGTACCTCACCGGATCCGCCGACTCGCGGCCGATCAGTCCTGCGGCATGCCAACGGCGCAAGTATTCCGGTTTTACCTCACCAACCACACCCTCGACCGCATCCCAAGCAGCAGAGTCGGGGAACACCGACAGCCTGGAAAGCAGGCGCTGCTCCTCGGCGGATAGCCACTTCCAAACCTGGTTTAAACGCTCGAGGGTCGCTTGGTCGACATCTCCCTCGCCGTGACGCTGGAGCAGCGTCCGTGGATCAGACACCTGGAGATCCGCTGCCAACCATTGTAATCCCAGAGGAAGGCCGTGCGCCAATCGCACCAAGGGGAGCAGCGTTTCGATCGGTACTGGCTCCACGTCTGGATCGAGTTGACGCAGTCGTTTCGCCAGCAATTCCGCACCATCGCGCGCACCGAGCGGTGGCAATTCGAACGCCACCTCCCCTTCGAACTCGAGCAAACGTCGCGATCCGAGTACAAAAGCGACCCGCGGGCACTGCGCGCACCAATCGGTCAACACCGCACCGAGCTCGGATACCTCCTCCACACAATCCAGGATGCACCATACGATTTCCCGCGCTTGCAGGGCTCGTTTGATTCGACCAGAGCGCCGGCCCTCAGGCCCAGGGACCAGTTTCAAACCCGCTTCGATGCGCTCCAAGGCGTGGCCGAGATCGAATACACCGGTCAGATCGACGAACACCGCCTCCGGCGCCGCAGGGATCAAAGCCCGCAAAATCGCTGTTTTTCCCACGCCTCCTGGGCCCACCACCGTCACCGCATGCCCTGGTCGAACGGTACGCGCCAGGCGCGCCAAATCCCCTTTCCGACCCACCAAACCCGTGGATATGGGTGACTCGCCGCCCACATCCAATGGGTTCCAGCGGTAGCCTTCTCCGTGCACGGTAATCAATTGTACCGGTTGGTTCTGGTCCTCTTCGATTTTCTCCCGCAGTCGCCGCACCGTCGCATCCACAGTCCGGCTCACCACCCCCGATTTGTAGTGCCAGACCGCGGTCAACAGCTCTTCCCGCGGGACCACCTTTCCCGGGCGCGCCGTCAAATACTCGAGGAGTTCGGCTTCTTTGGGCGTTAACGATAAAACAACCTTCTCGCGTCTCACCCGCCGAGAGGCGATGTCTACCTCGCCATCCACCAGTGCGATCGTATGCGACATGTCAGAACCTACAAGGAAACCTAACAACGGCAACTAGTAAACCACTTGACCAATGGCTCGGACGCCGGAAGTCTGCGGCGCACCTTTTGTAACACCTTGTCGCAAAACCAGGGGGCCGTGCTGCTTAGCGTAATAGACGTCGCGGCCAACCAAGGAGCATTCATGACCAGCCTATTCCTTGCGATCACTTCAGCCTTTGCCGGCCCCATTGCGTTCGACACGGGTTGGATCTCCAATCAGCCCGCCGAGTGGAACTCGATTCCGGCACACATTGATCCCAACCAACCCGTATACATCTACGTGACGGTGAGCCGCGCACGTCCGGAGGAGTGGCTCTCCGGGACGTGCTGGTTGGAAGTTGAAGGTTCAAAGGCCACCATTGGTCAGCTCCGCTTCGATCAGGTTTATTTTGCCCCCGGTGTCTCAATGGCTCAGCTCGGAAACGTGCGAGTCGCCTGGCCCAATGCACCGGTGTTGCTGACGTGCACCCCCGATGGCCAACCCGCCGGTACGGGATCATTCCGGCTAGACCCCAGCATTTGGGGTGTGAGCTCCTGGAGTCAAAGCTCCTTTCACTCCAGCGCCAGCTGGTCCACCAGCGCGCCTGCGCCCGTCGAACCACCGGCCCCGACCGCGATCAGCGACTCCGATTTTCAGGCGTTGGTCGCAGCGGTTGGGCAGAAATCGTACGGCGACGACCGGGTCGCAGTGATCACCCAATCTGCGAAATACAACCATTTTCGCATCGACCAAGTGGCCCAATTGGTTGATCTGCTGTCCTACGGCGATGATCGCGTCAAAGCCGCATGTGCCCTTGCCAATGCGGTGATCGACAAACAGAATTCCTTTCAATTGTCGTCGCACTTTTCATACAGCGACGACGCCACTGCCGCCCTCGCCTGCTATTAGACCACTCGGTTCAAGCCAAGAAACGCCCAATCTTTTACCATTTTGGGCAACATCCACGTTGACCACCCGAGGGCGCGTCGGCGCAACCAGAGGGGTGCAAAGTAGTAGACCCAGACCGAATAAGCATTCCACCAACGAACCGGCCGGAGCTCCCGTTTGGTGCGCTGGGCGGCTACTTTTGTCGCGGTGTGCCAGCCCTCCCGGTGGCGCTCCGCAAGCACCAACCCCAAGCGTCGCGCGCCTAACGCCTGCGCCAGCATTCCATCCGTGTTTACCGCAGGAACACCTGACGAAACCACGCGGTACAGCTCGAAATAGGGTGCATCCACGGCGCTCACGAGATCGAAGTCGCGAACACTGGGTACCGACGCGTCAAAACTTGCCTGTTCCCAGTCCAATGGCTCAAGGCCATAGGCTTCCATCACCACCTGGAGATGCTCGCGCACCTCAGCCAAGGCCTCAGCTTGTGCCGTGGAGTCGGTCTCTTCCGCGCTCGAAACCCGCGTGTTCAACGCGTACCAGGTGGCCTCAGGAGTACCCGCGTCCCAAAATGGCGTAAAAATCGCCACATGCGGCCCACGGCTCCCCTCCCAGGTCGGCACCCAGGCCGCTGGTACGCGTGGAACGCCGGCTTTGAGGCGTACGGGCCCCTGCGAGACGATCACCCTTCGGGGCGCCGGGCGAGGCGTACGGTTTTTGGCCGATTTCCACAGCCCTTCCTGCGGCGTGGTGTTGAACAGCGCGTGGCCTGCAGGCAGCACCACCTCGCCTTCGGAGGCTTCAAACTTCAGAGAAAGACGGCTCCCTCCGCTGGATTCAGCGGAGACCACTCGCGCAAACACCAATTGCACGCGATCGGACACCAATTCCCGAAGGGACAACAGCACTTCCCCATGCCGAGTGGACAAGCCAATCGGATAGTCCCCGGACAACCCCGGAGTTGGCGCAGGCCCAACGATAATCGGCTCCGAAAGCGGCTGAAGTGCACCGGCGCGAACGTCGACCGCGTGCAGGGCCAATTTCGGGAACGCGGATTGCTCCACTCGAAACCGAGAGAACAGTTGCTCGGGTGGGACCCCCATACCGTCCGCCAACGCCACCACCGTAGACCGCCGCAGCGAGCACCCGTCGATCATCCGCTTTTCAGCAGGCGGATCGCCGGTGACCACCACCACCGGCACACCCAGCGCATGGCGTACCAGTGTTTCGGCCAGGATCAAACCGGCAATACCGCTGCCAATGATCCACACCGCCGAGCCCGGATGGGCGGTCACCCAAGCTTGAACCTCTTCCGGTGTTCGCAGGGCCTTTTCGTTCAGCGCACTCGAAAACCCGGTTTCCATCGACATGCCGTTCTCCGCAAATGGGCCCGATCTAACCGGGTCCACACGAGATGCTGAGACGCCTCATCGAATTTAACTCCTTTTAACTGGGGTTAATGGTAACGTACTTTACTATTTAGTGGAGCCACCACGCCGCAGCAATGCCAACAACCGCCATGCCCGCGGCCCACCGTGCCGGTATCACCCGCCCCAACGGCCAAGCCTCCTGCGCAAAAAATGTCCTCGGAAACTCCTCATCCCCCTGAAACCCGAGTCGCCTCGGCGGATGTTCGGGCACATAGGCCGTTCCAAACAACCAATCCCAGGCGCTAAACACGATTCCAAAATTCACCGCATTCGCGCCCCGCTCACGGTCGTGGTGCCAGAGGTGCATGCGCGGGCTGTTGAGCACATACCGCCAGGGGCCGTAACCCAAATCCAAATTTGAATGGTTCAAATGCCCCACCAGAGTTCCTACGACCGCTTGAACCCACATCGCTTCGACGGCAAACCCAAACCAAGCCAGCGGAAGAAACTGGAGCACCCGATAGACCACCACTTCCCCCCAATGAAAGCGGAAGGACACCCAAAAGTCCATTTCCCCTTCGGGCACGCTGTGGTGGACCTTGTGCAGCTCCCACAGCCAAGGCACCGCGTGTAACAGCCGATGGATCCCCCATTGCATCGCATCGGCCACCACGAGGACCACAGGAATCTGGACCCACAACGGCCAGTCCGCTGCTGCGTTGCGATACACCGCCTCGTACCATTCGAGTTGGCGCAAGCCCCGGTCGAAGCCGGGCGCCACCCACCGCGAGGCCCAGGTATACAGGATCACGCCAAGAAAGTGACCATTAAACACCAGATGCGCGAGGTCCGACACCAAATGCGGCCGAATCGCCTTCTGGCCGGAAACCCTCGGCCAAAGCCGTTCGCAACCGAATACCACCCCCGAGAGGATCGCGAGCACCACCGGGTAGTCCACCATGAAGTACCTGCGCGGGAAATGGCCCCGCTCAGAGAACCCATTGCGCGGAGCGCGGCAATCGTCAAGGCACTTGACTATCCCCCCTTGATTTCCACCCCCGACCCCTGGTAGAAACGCCCGGTTCCTAGGAGTCCGCATGGCGTTTCGCGATCTGTTTTGGCGTCAAATCACTGCCGCCGTTGTTCGGCAAACCAACGTCATTCAGCCGCACCGCGCCCCCTCCGAAGACGATTATGTGCGGCCGATGCCAATGGGTCGGCGCTATCCCGGGCTCGGCGATATCCCCGTATATATGTCCGAAAACACCCCAAAGAGCGAAGAAGCCGATGAATTCACACTGATCGCTCTCCACGAAGTGCTCCATTGGAAGGAGACTTACCCGCTAGCCACAGCCTTCAATGAGCCCTACACCGAGGAAGGCGTCCCCTATCCGCACGAGTACGAAAAGCTCGCCCCAACGCCGAAAAGACCCGAGGATTTCCTTCCTGGCGCGGATCGCCTGGCGGGGATCGCCCGACGAGGGCCGTTTTCGATGTACACCAAACCCGACGGACAAGGAGGGTACTTCCTCGACTTTTCGTCCCTAGAAGCCCTCGAACCGCGCGCTCCGTTCATCCGGGTGGGAGGGATCGCCCGCTTCAAACGCAAGGAAGATCGCACCTTGGAGACCGTCTCCATCGAATTCCAGGGCAAAACCCTCACCCGCGAAAGCGCCGAGTGGTCCCTCGCCGAAAAACGTATTTTAGCGGCGATCAACAGCTATTCTACCTTCGTCGATCACCTCACGCACGTGCACCTGCTCGGCGCCGGCACCTGGACCGTCTGCACGCATTTGGCGCTTCCCGCGCACCATCCGCTGCGGATCCTCATGCAGCCGTTCATCATCGAAACCATGCGCGTCAACAACGACAACATCGATGGATTGATCAAGTCCGACCACAGCAATGTCCCCAACTACACCGGTTATTCCCTTGCCGCGCTCAACGAAGTGATGCGGGCAGCCGTCGCCAAATTCGACGTTCGCTGGTTTGATGCGGAGCTTCGCGCGGCCGGTGCCGGCCAACTCGACGATCCCGCCTTCCCCACCATGGAGAGCGCCGTCACCTTATGGAGGATCTACCGGAAATTTGTGGACGGATGGGTCAAGCAGCACCTGCCCACCGTGGATTTGGAAACGCGGATCTGGTGCCAAGAGCTCCATGCGCGTGTTCCCAACGGTGTTTCCCAACTGCTCGGTATCAAGGACTTTGAGACCGAACTCACGCTGGAACATGTCGCTCACCTCGCTACCATGGGCATTTTCACCGCCTCAGTGTGGCACCATGTGGTGGCGAACATGGGGCGCGAATACGAAATGCAGTTCGACGTCATGCCACCAGCGCTCGACAAAGATGGGCATACCACCTTGGGGATCGTCTACGAGAAGCGAAATTCCATCACCATCGCCGGATTGCTGCGGTACAAACTGATCGACGACACCGTATACCTGCCCCAGGACTCGATGAAACAACTATGGCAGAGCTTCCAGTCGGAGCTGAAGGCCTATGAAGCCGGCTTGGACCAAGATCCCGCCGGGAAATTCTACCGCGTCGTCCCAAGTCAAGTTCCAAGCTCGGTTCACGCGTAGCGCAACCGCTGAATCGTCATTCATTTTCATCAGGGGAAACGATGGAACGGCCGACCCAAGGGCGCATTGAAGCCTTCTCCAATTTATTACTGTTCATCCGGCACAATCTGAAACCTGAGACCCTTCGAAAGTTGCATGTGCGCAAAGGCGACAACATGCGAATTTTCGGCGGCCGAGCGCACACCTCCTTCTCGGCGGTGCGAGCGTTGATGGCGGAAGAAAACGAAAAGATCGACTGGTTTGCCGGCCCGCTCGACGACCGCGCCGACTATTTGACCAAGTCCTATGTCCCCTTTCTTGGCGAGGGACCGAACCACACCTTGCGACGCCGGGAGATCATCGGCGGGGTCGCACGCGCCCACGCGCAATTGGCGGACCTGGAAGATCTGCTCGCGAAAGAAAAAGACCACGAACGCGCGCTTGCGCGCTTTTTGTACCGTCACTTCGCCAAGATCGAACTCACCGACGCCGATGTCGACGCGCATCTCGACTTCCGCGAAAATGCGCGAGTATTGACGCTTCTGCCGCTCTGGTTCCGAAAAACGCTTCTGCGCGGCAAGCATGCCAAGGTGAAGACCTTCCGCACCGCCATGCTCAAACGCATGGATGCAGCCGGGGTATCCATCGCCGACTCCTGGTTCGACGTCATCTGGTTCAATTCCGGCACGCTCGGGTTCTACCCCGAAAAGGCGATCGAAACCCTCAAAGAGCGCAAGGACCTTCAACCGGTGATCTTCGCCGAGGTGGATCTGCCCGCCGGCCAACGCCCAAAAACCCGCGCCCTGATCCACGAAATGCTTCGAATCTACACCAAAATTCCCAGCACCAACTACGTTAAGAACGGCGACCAAGTGGAGATCGCCGTGATCGCCACCGCGTCGGTCGATCCTGAAAAATATCCCGATCCCTACAAGGTCGACCTCGACCGGGACCACAGCGACGCGATTGGGTTTTCGGGAGTGTCACAAAACCGTGGTTGCCCCGGAGAAAAGTTCGCTCCGGACGCGATGGCGAGCGTGGTGATCGACAAGATCCGCAAAGGCGCGCTGGCGTAGCGCCAGTTCCTCGCCCCATCCACAAAAACCCGGCTGTTTGGTCCTCGACTATGCTCAAGGGTCATGTGAGGGCCACGGCGGTCTAGGGCTTCAACCGCCTCAACTGCGCTTCCATCACCTTCTGCCACCGGGACTCCTGCTCGGCCTCTGTATCTCCCGGCAGCGCAAGGCCCTTTTGAAGCGTGGCAATCGCCGCCTCAGGTCCCTCCATCTTTTCCTGCATTTCCGCGTAGAACACATAATTCTCGCGAAAGTTGGGGAACAACCGCATTGCTCGCGCTACGTCTGCAAATCCGGACTTCTTGTTGCCACCTAGAAAAAACGGCAACTTGAACGCCAACATCCCTCGAAGTCGCAACGGACCACCGGAGTTTTCTCCTTCATTGAGCTCCACCGCCCGCTGCGCCGCCGCTTTCACCTTTCCAACGCCGAAAATCGTGGCTAACAACCCTTGAAGGTTGAGCTCAAACGCCCGCCCCACGCCATACCAATAGTGGCTGGCAGCCGAATTCGGGTTCACCGCGATCGCCTTGTCCCCAGCGGCCACCGCGATCTTCAAGAATGCCGCTCGATCCTCCTTGGACGGTGTCGGATCGGTGTATCCGGACGCGGAGGCCCCCATGTGCGAAATCTCGATGAGTTGTTCATGGTCTTCGGGAAGATCCACGCCGGCTTTCAGGACCGCGATGATCCGATCGCGGTTCGCTTTTCGATCGCGGTTCAGTTCCAGCAGTTCAGCTTTCGGTAACAACAAAGGTCAACCTCGCTCCGGGCGGCCATCTTGCCACAGGCGCCCCTTCAACGCGAGCCCAGCCCGGCAATCCTCCGTATGGGCCACCACCACCCCGCTAAAACGCCCTCCGGAACCGACTCCTCCACGCCGAACCTGGTCGGATTTGGCCCCAATGCATAAGTGCCAAACAGCCGGTCCCACACAGGGAATACACCCGCAAAATTAACGTTTCTGCCGCGTTCATGGTGTGTCCGGTGGAAACGCGGGCTCGCGACCCACCCGCGCAACGCACCCAAGTCCCAACTCACGTCCAAATGCAGCCATGCATTAAAAAATAGCAGAAATGGCCCAATCCAAGACCATACTTCGAAGCTGAAGCCCATCAACAGCAACGCCAACCCGACCGCCACATTGTCAATCCCGTCGTCGATCGGGTGCATTCGAACGGCGGAAACCCAATCCAGGGTGCGAGGCGCGTGGTGTATTGCATGAAACGGCCACAACCAACGCGTGTGCCGCAACCGATGGCTCCAATAGCCTATGAAATCGCCGATTCCCAATGCCACCAAAAACTGAACCGGCTTCGGCCAAGCGTGGAAAGGCAGTGGATTGACCTCATGAATCCAACGAAGCGCCTCCGAAAATGGATCTGCCGCCTGCAGGGTCCCAGCCAGGACGATCAATGCACCAAAAATGAACGCCCGGGTCAGATTCCCAATAAACAGCGCCGAAATCGGCCAGTACGCCCAATCCGATCCTCGGTTTGCATAGGAGTGCCGACCCTGCAATGAATACCGCGCCTCGATCCCCGTGCAAACCACCGCGCAAAGGGCAAACCCGAGGATCATCCCTGAAAGACTATCGACCCTCACAGCGCCGCCACCTCGGCGCGGGTCGGGAATTTCGACCACGAATCCCGCGGCCGCAAGCGGGCATTGTACTCACAAAAAGAGACCGGTTGACCGTTGGTATCGAGCAGATGGTGGCAACAGTTCGCAATGCGATCTTGATCGTAGGTGTACCGGTCCATGAACGGCTTGATCGCCACGGTAAAGGTATCGGTGGACCGGACAAATCGGCTACCGAGCCAGGCGACCGCGCGCTTCGGCAAGGACGGCTGATCCGAAACCGTGTCTCGAATTTGATCGGTGGACATCGTCGTTTTGTAGGAAACGGAATTCATCACTTTCGCGAGGTCCACATACCGAACCAGATTCGTCATCCAGCCAAACCGGCGTACATAGACGGTAATCCATCCGCAGTTGGGATGGCTACACGGGATCGGCACAAAGTCCGATTCTTTCCCTTTCAATCGCGGGGTCTGCGCCATGGTCGCCTTGACCAAATCCGACAGTGTGAGGCGATTTAGCGGATCTAAACCCAGGTCATAACGGCCCGACCACGTGGCCGGTTGCATCGCCACCACCTTCACATGTTCGTGTTTCGCAGCCAACGCCACGACTTCGCCGACCTGCCGCTCGTTGACCCCCTGGCTGAGCGTCATCGTCAATTGCATCGGGATTTGGTGTCGGCTGCAGCTCTCCACCAACGCCAGCCGTTGTTTTACGGGGTTGGCATTGCGTAAAGTAGGTGTCCCCTCGCCCAGATCATCGAACTGCAGCAATACCAGAATCCGATCCCGGTAGGGGATCAGCTTTTCGACCATCCCCGGCTTGGAAAGGAGTAATCCATTGGTCGGGAGATAGATCTTCTTAATGTCCGGGCGCGCACAAATCCAAGCGAGCATCTGCCAATATTGCGGATGGAGGGTGGCCTCCCCACCCGTGATTTGAACGGAATCGAGACCCTTTTTCTTCGTAGCGAGCTCGTCCAGGTGCGCTTTGAATTGTTCGAACGGAAGAAAGCGATCCCCTTTGGAATCACTGTAACAAACGGCACAAGCGAGATTGCATGCATCGGTGACCTCCACCAATACCGTGCAGGTTTTATTCCCCCATTGGTCGGTGCAGTCGCCCCCTGGGCCACAACAGTCCGATTCGTACTCCGGAATCGGTGCGAGCCGATCAGGGGCGTAGCCCTCGCCGGAGCGATCTTTGTTGGAGAGGTGGTAGTAGCGTTCATCGTTCTCCAGCAATGCAAGCGCACCGCCATGCGTCGAACACTTCCGCTCTAAATACACTTTCCCCGACCGGGTGAAGACCACCGCCGGCACATGTGCAAGGCAGACGGGGCACAACGACACCGTAGTTTTCAGGAGGCGATCAAAGTCGACCAATCCGAAATATGCAGGAACATCCTTCTGTTCGATCCCCTTGACCAACTTGACCAATCCGGGAACCGGATCGGCCATCGGAAGCGCCAAGCGTTCAGACAAGGGCAACCCCTGCGCGCATCACCTGCGCGGACCAGCCAAACCAGAGATGTGTCGGGCTTCTTCGCCCAAACCGCGCCAAAAAACCACGGACCGCATGCTGCGAAAAATCAAAGTTGGCCCGACGTTCGCCCGCTTGGTGGATCGCAAGAACCTCCTTCGCCTTCGAGCCGAGCAGCTCCATCGCCGCGGACCGCGTGTAGCTTACATGACGCTCTTCGTCCGCCAACACTTCTGCAACCACCGCCCCTATGGCGCGGGCGCCCATCTGTTCGCAGGCTTCCACGTGCCATTCCAACGATTGCGAAATCCGCACTTCCAAAAAATGTGCGTGTGCAAGGAAATGTCCGATCCGAAAACGCTTTTCGTCGCGGCTCATGCCGTCGCGGATATCGAACCTCGCATCCGTGTGCTGACGAATCACCTGATTGAAAACATCCGTTCCATTCAGCTCTTCCACCGGTTGGCCCAGCTCACGAATCGCCTGAGTGTACAGCCAGGTGTGCCTCGCCTCATCGGCCTCATGGCGACGAAGCGCCTCGATCAACCAGGGTTCTTCGGCATGAGCATGCGGAAAATAGTCGTCGACAGTCTGCGGATGTTTCTCGCCCGCCCGATACAAATTTAGCGCCCAAGCATGAGTTTGCGGCGACGAAGCCAATTCCCGATGCCAACGAAGCTTTAGTCCGCGTTCGATTCGAGACATGCCCACCTCACCGAACATTAGGCGCCGCAAAGCGCGAACATTAGCCCAAAAAAGGCGATTGGAATCGCCACAATGGTGAGCACAATCGCACCCACGGCCAGGCCAAGCGCACTCAGCGTTGTCCCCGAAACCTGCCCGGGTCCGCCTCGCCGCCGAAAAGGCCCCTCTTCATCGTCCGATTGCATCGCTCACCTGAACGCAGAAACCACGGTGGACTTCGATTTCAACGCATAAGATATTGCGCCCGCGAGCATCAGGGCCACACAAAACCCCTGGTACACCGAAAAGCCCTCCCACACCTTCGGGGTCTCCCGGAGAAACTCGGTGAGGAAGCGGTACAATCCGTAGCTGAACATGTAGACGGCGAACATGCGGCCGACCCACCAGCCCCGGCTCAAGCCGAAGGTGAACACCAGCCCGCACATGACGTGAAACAGCCCTTCCATCGCTTGAATGGGAATGTGACCCACGCCGTGCGCATCGTGCCACGCCAGCGGCCCCTCCCACGGCATCCCCATGCAGCATCCCGAAAGCCAGCACCCCACCCGGCCCACCGCCACCGAAAAACACAAGGTTCGAGCGAAGTGATCATTTGACGGAAGAGGATAATTCAACAACGGTTTGGCGACTTCCGCCGTCAGGAACCCAAACAGAAAGCCGCCCACCACCGATCGGCCCGACGTGACCACGGTCCACCAGGACGTCAATGGAACCCAAGGCCAAAGCAGATCTCCCATCAGAATCACCAGCTTGGCGCCGAAGATCGCTCCAATGAGCGTCAACAGCTGCAACACCTGGTACTTCCTACGGAGTGTGGTGTCGGCGATCTTTGGCGAGGACGAAAACACGATCGGAATCAGCAAACCGATCAGGACGGGAATTCCGTACGTAGGCCTAAAATCCAGCCCCTCCACTAGATCCGCCATGCCGCAGCGATCGCTGCAAAGGCGAACAGCGCCAAATGGCCCTTCGCATGGTAGTCCGCTTCTAAGGCTGGAACGTCCCGATGAAAATGGTACTCATCGATCGCTCCAAGGGCGACGACGCACAATGCAGCCAGAAGAAAGTACGCAGAGTCCGCAAATCCAAAGCCGAACATTGCCAGCTCACACAATCCGGTGAGGTTGTGCAATCCATGCTCCACTCGGGAAATCGGCCGGTACCCTGCCGTAAAGTGAAGTTTCGTGTCGCGGTAGCCGTAGCGCGCAAACACCGCGACCGGCACCAACAACACCAACGTCCGAAGTGCGATCAGCAACATGAAGGTTTGCTTGGATGAACCAGCCGAAATCCTTCGCCCGAGAGCTCTTGAACGTATTCCACCGTGGCCCCCGACAAGTCCATCCAATCCGCTCGCAGCGCGCGAACCGGGATGCCGTCGATCACGCGATCCACATCCTCAGAACCCAGGGTGGCGTCCAACGTGAGCAGGTAGGACACACCGCAGTTCTGCCGGTAGACCTCCACCCGAAGCGCCAGCGAGGCATCTGCCGTTTGAAAGTAGGGCCGTAGGCGGCGTTTCGCGTCTTCCGAGAAGCTCAGGTTTGGTCCACCATCGTTCGACACAGCGCCTCCCGCCACCATCACCGGCCCCACCTATCCTCTGCCCCTCACCGAACGCAACGCTTGTACCGTCGTTTGCAGCCAACCACCTCGATTTTCACCTCCACCACACCGGAACGAATCATCCCCAGTTTTCGCGCGGCCCGCTGGGATACATCCAGGATCCGCCCGGAAACAAAGGGTCCCCGGTCGTTCACGACCACGCGCACCTTTTTCCCGGTGTCCACCCGTGTGACCCGAAGCACCGTTCCAAACGGCAAGGTGCGATGAGCCGCTGTGCGCCGCGACGGCCGAAATCTCACTCCCGACGCCGTTGGTTTGCCCGCAAAACCCGGCCCGTACCACGAGGCCAATCCCGTTTCCACCTTGCCTTTGGGAGCACATCCGACCAGGAGCAACAGCAGACTATAACGAAGGATCATGAGGTACTTTCACAACCGAGGTCCCGGCAATGCGATCGTGCAAGCATTTGCGGTCCGACGAAAAAATGAACAGTGGATCGACGATCGCGAGGACGCCGACCGAACAGAACAATTGGACAACCAAGTTTACTAAACCGATCACCCACTGGCGCATGACTACCATCGTCAAAAAATCTGGGGGAAGGCCATCATCGCGCACAGCGCGTATCCCCATCAGCCGTTTGCCGATCGACTGACCATGTCGTGCAGCCAACACCCATTGCACCACGGTCAGCGGCAAAACCCAGAGCAATCCAGTACCGAGCACCGCCAACACCATGGTGTCCTCGGCAAGCCGATCCACTGTGACCAATCCCACCGGCAGCGCTAGAGCGATCGCCGGCAACCAAAGGGCCATTCGGTCCACCAGCACCGCCACGAACCGAACGCCGGCGTCGGCGAGCTCGGCATTCGGAAGCGAAGGAAGGGTATGGGGCGAGGGAGGCGCAAAAGGATTGGACATCAAAACTCCCGAGCCCGTCTATCGCACTCAAACGCTAAATTCCCATCCCCCCATCGAAAACTTCCTCCATGGGCCGCGCTTGGGTGACCCGACTGCCCGGCGCCACATCCTCCGTTACCCACACATTTCCGCCGATGCTGGAGCCGGAACCAATGGTGATCCGCCCTAAGATGGTCGCCCCCGCGTAAATGACCACGTCGTTCCCGACGATCGGGTGGCGCGGCAGGCCCTTCACCAGATTTCCAGCGCCATCACGAGGAAAGCGCTTGGCTCCCAGGGTGACCGCCTGGTACAGGCGCACCCGCTCGCCG
>SYKL01000119.1 GCA_005797785.1 Pseudomonadota bacterium
ACGCCAACCCGAAGCAAGGTCAGTGCGCCGAACCCGCTCGGCAAGACGAATCGCACACCCAAGGGCCTTTAGACGGACGCCTTCCCAGTAGCATCGCCGCGCGGCGCAAGAGAAGTCATCCAACGCCTCATGTCCCGCGGGTGCACGCGTCGGCCAACGCTGTCCGTCCTCCGGAGGTTCAAACCCCTCGACGGCCACGCTCCAATGCAAATTCGCTTCGTACGCCTCGCCCAGCCAACACCATCCGAGAGGATGATCCCGCCGCGCCTGGTCCCACAAATTGCGATGCAGGGCGGCCACCGCATCGGGCGACAAGCCACCGTCACCACGGACGAACAGATTCAACGCATCGCGGAGTGCGTTCATTGAGGTAGGGCTCATACAAGCTCCTTATTTACTGCAGCGCCTGTAAATAGTAGGGCGCGCGACCTGGGCCGTCGAGCCTCGAATTGAATCGGGATGTATCGGCCGTCGTCGCACGCCGGGCACGCACCCCAATAATCAATCAAAGATGCTCATCAAACCCTTATTGTCGCCGCATCCGACACATCCAAGTACAACCCGATTCCCGGGAGGAACGCACCGCCAGGTAGATTCCTACACGATCTCAAGATCTCGATCGTGCCCTTCGAAATTTGCCTCTCAACCATCGAAACCCGAACACATCGGTGGATAATGTCAAGCAAAATCGGCCTGCACACTCAATGGCCAGCCACGCATGCGACTACCTCGGTGCACGCACCCGAGGTGGATCTGCAAGCGTTGTTCGGAAACAGCGCACTGCAGGCGTTCGCCCTTGCGCGAATGACCCCCGAAATCCCGCGTGCCGCAGTCGAAACCATTGGAGGCGGCTTCGGCGCAGCGTTCGGCAACGTGGCCCGAAACACCCGCGAACTTGGCGAAGGCACCGGCAAACTGTTCGGAAACGCGTCTGCAGGGCTGGAGCAGGTCGGCACGGACGCCCTGCACGGGCTCGGGGAATCGCTCGGAGGGGTGGGCCAGTTCGTTCAGTGGGTGTCCGGGCCGGCCGAAATCGGCGGCGCACTCCCCGAGGCCCACCTCCAGCCGACGCAAGCGAATGCAAATCCCTCCGCGCGCGCGGTCGCAGCGCTGGCCGCGGCCACATCCAAGGGGGGCAATGTCCTCGCCAGCGGCCTTCAGCTTGAGCAACAGATCGACAAACTTCCCGCACGGGGCACCGACGGAACCCCGAAAGGCTACCACCACAAGACCCCAACAAAGCAAGAACAGGCCAATGGCGCCTACAATTGCACCGCGTACGTGACCGAAGTGTTGAAGCAAGCGGGCTACGACGTTGACACCCTGGTCACCGTCGGCGGCGTCACCGCTCCCGTATCCGACTTCATCAACATTCGAGCAGAAGCCGCCGCCCCCGAACACTTGGCCGATGGAGAAGCCTTCGTCATTGTGGTTCCCGAGCTTGTCGGCAATAGTCACGCCGCGGCCGACCTGCAAAACTTGGTCCGCTCGGAGGATCCCCGCACCAAAGGGGTCGTCGAGGCCCTCGTGGCCAGCGAGCAGGGCACGGAAATCACCAATAAGAATGACCTTCGGCCTGGAGACATTATCCAAGGTTGGCGTTCGGACAACCGATCTGGACATGCGACCATCGTGCATCGCGTCCATCACCGCGCGGGTGTTCTCGATGAGGCCACCGCGCCAAGCGCGCTGTCGATCCAGGTGACCCGCGTGGAGCTCCTGGGCGCACACTACCCGATCGATGAAAATGGGAAAGCCATTCCTAAGGATGCAAACGGCGTCCGAGAAGGCGACTCTGTGTACACCAAACCCGCCACCAACCTCTCAGAGTACCCCACCTGGTACGCGGTTCGGGCGAATGGCAATGGGTGGCCCGCTCCAAGTGTAGACGCCGATCGACGGCTCAGCTAAATTGGGCTCACAGCGAGCGCCTCCTCGCAGCCCTCCCGTTCACACATTGCGCAGGAACCCACGTGTAGCGACCTTCCATCCGTCGAAGTTGGCATTTGTCGGCCCTGGTGGCCGCCAAAGCCGTTCGCCTCATGGTTGTGCTTCATCTCGGGTGTCCCGTGTCCAATACTTACGTTAAATATCCAAGAACCCCTCACCTTCCCTGGTCACCGGGCAGCACGCCCGATGACGAACGGCTCGACCGCCTGTCCAACTTTGTTGGCAGGGAGATCGTCGTGACCGAAAAGCTGGATGGTGAAAACACGTCCCTCTATTCCGATCACGTTCACGCCCGTTCGCTCGATTCGGGACATCATCCGTCCCGTTCCTGGGTTAAAGCGCTTCAAGGCCGCGTCGGTCCGCTCCTTCCCTCGGGCTGGCGCCTGTGCGGCGAAAACTGTTTCGCCACGCATTCCATCGCCTACGACAACCTCGACAGCTATTTCATACTGTTTTCGGTATGGAACGAGTCGAACCAGTGCCTCGATTGGGAACAAACCGTCGAATGGGCGGCACTTCTGGAAGTTGCACTCGCTCCGGTGCTGTACCGAGGCCCGTGGAACGAGCGGTTGCTTCGTCGGTTGCCCGAACAGTTGGATTTGTCGCGCCAAGAAGGGTTCGTCGTTCGCACTGCAGCCGGGTTTGCATACTCAGATTTCGGCCAACACATGGCGAAATGGGTGCGTAGCCACCACGTGACCACCGATGCCCATTGGATGACTCGCGCCGTGGTTGCCAACCGACTGCGAGGTGAGCCATGTTGAATGCCTTGCTCGATGGCGCTCGCCCCGATCTTGACACCCTCATCTCCCACTTTGGAAGCAGGTTCTCCGATCTACATCTGTTCCGAGGCACGCCGCAGGATCCGGAATGGCACGCTGAGGGGGACGTGCATACCCACACCCAGATGGTGTTGGATGAGCTGTACCGCTCCCTCGACAGTCCCGATGGGAAGGCTCTTTCCGGAGAAGTGCAACGCGAATTGATCCTTGGCGCGATGCTCCACGATCTCTCGAAACCCCACACCACTCGAACCATGCAGATTCGTGGGGTCGAACGAATCGGCGCGCCGCAACACGAGGCCAAGGGGCGGTCAGCCGTCGCCGTTGGCCTGATGGGGATCGGCCTGCCGTGGCGATCGGTGTGGCACATTATGGGCATGGTCGGGTCGCATCACGAACCCAAGTTGTTGGTTGTAAAAGACCGCTCACCCGGCGAGTATCGACGCATCTCGCGCCGAGTGGATCCGATGCGCGTAGCGTGGCTTGAGCGAGCCGACATGCGTGGAAGGACCTGTCCCGATCGGGATCACCAGATCGAGACCATCGATTTGTTCCAACTCGGCGCGGAAGAATACGCACCCACGGGCTGGAACGACCGATGGCGCACCCACTTTGCCGAGCGTTTGGCCGACCGCCCTGCCGCATTTCAGGACTGGGTGTTCGGACAGGCGATACGGGCCTTCGAATCAGACCAAATCGCAACGCCAGAGGAGGCCGACTTCCTGACCTACCAAGAGCCCCATCCACCCGAATTGGTGGTCTTTTCGGGGCCGAGCGGAAGCGGAAAGTCTACATTTGTCCAAAATTATCTTCAGAAGCCAGAACACTTCCACCAAGTCGTGTCGATGGACGAGATCCGAGAGGCGCTCGCCGGGGATCGAAGCGATCAAGCTCTGAACGGGGCGGTGCGTCAAGCCGCCCGGAATCAGCTGAAGGCGGCGTTGCGGCCGGGGAAACGCGTCGTATGGGACGCCACGGGTCTTCGCCGAGACTTTCGCTCGATCGTTATCGACACCGGGTTTTCCTATGGCGCGTTGGTCACCCTGGTCGTGTTTCAACAGAGCGTCGAAGAGTACCGGCGGGGAAACCAACGGCGTGCGCATCCCGTCCCCCCCAGCGTCCTGAACGCTCAACTTGAAAGCTGGGAATGGCCTGAGGTCGACGAGGCCCATCGCGTACTCGTCGTCAATGGAAAAGGTGAGGTTCAAGGCGCCTTCGGACTCTGTGGAGACGTACTTCCTTGGGGCCTGCGGTGGGCCCTGCCATGACTTACACAGACCTCCTGCAGGTACTGCGACGAACGGATCCCGAGATCCACAGTGCCGTGGCCTGCGGCTCCAGGGTGTACGGCACCGCAAATGTGGATTCGGACGAGGACTTCTTGGTGGTGCTGCACGCCCCCACGCGCTCGGAGGTCGTGTTTCGCCCTGGGCTCAACGTCGTTCTTCAGGGATTTGACCATTTCCAGGACGCGTTGCGGCAACAGAGCGTATTTGCCCTCGAAGCCTTCTTCCTCCCGCCTGCACATCGTCTTAAGCACGGAAAGGCGAACTACACCCTGGATCGGCACAGGCTGCACCGAGCAGCATCTGAGAAGTCCGATGCTGACTTTCAGAAGGCAGCAAAGACGTTCGCTTTGGAACCAAACGCTGCCAGAAAGAAGTTGTTCCACTCGCTCCGGGTGCCGTCGTTTGCACGACAGATCGCTCGCACCGGCGCGATCCACGACTAGGGCGAGACCAAGTCGCTCTGGGAGGAGATCGCCACCGATCCGGTTTCGGATTGGGCGATGGTTCACGATCGTTATGCCGCTCTCCGGGAGCAGCTTTGCGCCGAGATCCTCTCTTAGGCGGGAGGACCACGCACGCTGGCCAACCACTTCCGACCGACGCGCGCTATTGAAGCGGACAATACTTATTGGATGGAGCATCCCAAGTACCATCTGCATTCTCATCCGCAGTCGCCAAGCCGATACCCTTCACAGTCCCGCTGTAGTCTTTCGAATACCACATCAGGTAGTCTTCGCCAGAACGCAAGATATCCCAATGGTTCAAACTCGTGGCGGGACTCGCGGTCGTATTCATCGACACGAACCAATCCTCGCCCGTCGTAGACAAGCCAAGACCCAAGGTGCGAACCCCGGCCGCGGTGTCACCGCCAAACAGCATGCCATACTGCAACCCATGGCTGTCGGGCCAACCGTGCAGGTCCAACGCACCGTCACAAATCAGCGCCGGGGAAAGGGCCCATTGGCTCGTCCATGCGAGCTTGGATTTGTCCACTACGGCGCTCGTGCCGATGCTCCAAGTACCACTATCCAAGTTGTATTCAGCCTTCTTCAGGTTCGGATAGTCCACATAGATCACGGTCAGCGTGCGATCCAGAATGACGGCGGACGCCATGCTGGGCGCCTTCGCCCCGCTCTTCGGGATCACGGGTGTGCTTTGCGTAGCAAAGGCCACACCATCCGTGCTTGTTGCATATGCAATTCCGTACTCATTGTTGTAAGTAGCGGCCGCCGTCGGCTTCTTGCCCGCCATCGTGTACAGCATATGCCACACGCCGGTATCTTCGTCGTATACAATCGCGGGCTGCGAAACCACACAATGATCCATCGCCGCGGATGAGGCGCTCGGAATAATCACCGGACTCGCCCCCTGGGTCCAAGTAACGCCATCGGGAGAGGTGGCCCGGCCGATGCCGTAGCTGCTTGCACAGTCGCTCGGCGTAGTGGCGGTTTTGTATTCGAAGTACATCACGTACTGGCCATTAGTACTATCGTAGGCCACCGTTGGGGCGCCAACGCCTCCCGCACTATAGGTACCAGAAGACCCGGTGAACACGAACCCCTCGTCGCTGAACACAGGGTTTGCAGAGGCGGTTGCAACATACAACAACGAAATCAGTGACAACATGGCAACTCCAGAGTGGTGAACCTCTTTACCCAACGCCATGCGGCCATCCTGGCTCGGGTTGTGTCGAACTGTATTGCACTGGCGATATTTATAGTTAAAAAGCAGCCTTTGACGCCATCGGGTTGACCTGACGTAGCTGGTACAGTTGCCATCTCGTGTGACGAATGGTAGCCTCCAAACAATGCACGATGTCTCCACACTCATCGAACTACAAGCTTGCACCCTGGACTTGCAGTTCAGGAAGATCGAACGAGACGGTGCGTCGCTGCGGCTCACACATCAAGAGAGCCAGCTGCTTGCATACTTGATCGAGCGAAACGGACAAGTCGTCAGTCGGGAAACGTTGTTAAACGAAGTCTGGAAATATAGTTCAAACGCGGAGACTCGCGCCGTCGATCTCGCGATCCGTCGCCTGAGGGTGAAGATCGAACGCGACGCCAGTGACCCGGACCATCTTCAAGTCGTTCATGGCGTGGGGTACCGGTGGGTGGGGACGCGCCGCGTCGCACCGCCCTCCTTCGAGTCACCGTGGATCACTGCCGGCACCATGGAAGGGCGTGATGACGCACTTGTAGCCTTAAACGCCCAACTCCACCGCAACCCCGCAGTCCTCATTCATGGCCCCGCCGGTGTTGGAAAGTCCAGGCTCGCTGTCGAGTATTCGAAGCGTGACCCCAACAGCGATCAGGTATTCTATGTCGTCCTTACCAACGCGGCAAATTTGGCTGAGTTCCTTCAAAGCCTCGCCCTCGCCACGCAGGTCACCGGCGACCCGTGGACGGTCGTGCCCCCCCGCATTCAAGACGCTCTTCTGATCCTGGACAACGCCGATCGTTGCCTCGAACCCGTGGTGGAGGCCATACGCCGTTTCCAACACACACGCGCCAAGTTCTTGGTGACCTCACGCGAGTCCATCCTCGAAATTCCCTCTTTTGAGTTGTTGCCACTCACGGTCGAAGATGCCGTTACCGTATTTCTCGACCGGGTCACGAGCGCAGGCGGCAGTGTCGAAACGATACCTCGCGCACTGGCGGAGAAGCTTGTCATTGCCCTGGATGGACTGCCGCTGGCGATTGAACTCGCGGCCGCGCGAACACAGGTCTTGACCGCAGAGGAGATCCTGGCTGCGCTCGACCAGCGTTTCCGCCTTCTGCAAGCACCTGCCTCGACATCACGGCGCCATAGGAATCTGACCGAGGCCTTAGATCTGTCGTGGGAAGGGTTGAGCGCAGGGGAACAGAACATCCTGTGCGCACTGTCCACATTTCGAGAGGGATTTTCCTACGGTCTGGCCGCGGCCATCACCGACGAAAACGACGGGTGGTTGCCAGACGTCCTTCAGAGTCTTCTTGGGAAAAGCCTCTTACAGGGTGAGCGGGCACTGACGGAAGAGCGGAGATTTCGCCTACTGGAGTCCATTCGTGAGTTTGTAGATACCAAACTGGAACCGGAACGTCGTCACATACTCCAAATCCGCCATCTAAAGGCATTCCAGGCGTTTGCAAGCACCCGCACGGAATACGAGTTCTGCCGGCAGTCCGGGCTGCTCACGCTCGCGACCCTCGATCTCGAAAATCTGGTCGCAGCATTTGACTTCGCTTGTAAGAACCACGATACCGGCTCGGCACACGCCCTGCTGTTGAGTATTCACGCCATTCATCGCCGACGCGGACCCACCGAATCTGCTGCAAAACTCATACAGCAGATCCTGGACCTGCCGGCGCTCAGTGCGGAGCACCGCCGAGAGTGGCGCCTCCGACGTTCGTTACTGTATGCCGGAGCGGGACTAAAGTCCCTCGCCAAGAACGACGCAGAGGGTTTGGGGGTGTCGGTGTCAGATGCCTCCTTCGCCGCAGGACTGGCAAGAGTTAACTATGCTCTTCGTGATCACGCAGCTGCTGAACGATTTGCCCTGGCCGGGATCGAGCTCGCCCAGCGGCCGGATCAACTTGAGCACAACGCCGCGTGCTACGCCGTGCTCGCTTCCATTCACCTCGCGCGACGCGACCTCACTTCGGCGAAAGCACATCTCGAACGCTCGGCTCAGGCGTGGCGCGACACCGGAAACGTAAGCCACCATTGCCTGACAGAGGTGGGACGTGGGGGGTTGGCAGGTTGGGAGGGAGACGTTGCCCTGGCAACGTCAAAGCTCGAGTTCGCCGCGGCACGCCTCTCTGACCTTGGTGATATGCAATCTCGGGCCTTCGCCTATGCCACGCTCAGTGAGACCCTGTTGTTGTTTGGCGACGCGAACGGTGCGAGGAACGCCAGCGAGTCATGCTTTAGCGGCAGTTTCGGGACTCGAACGGTGACCCAAAACGCGCAACTGTATTGGTGCGCATCTCACGTCCTCGACGGGACGGGTGACCGCGCTCGCGACGCGATGCTTCTACTGACCGACGCGTACGAAAACCCCGCCACAGGAGCGGTCACCCTGACGTGGTTGGCTTGGTTGTGGCTGGACTCGAACAACCTCAACCTGGCGAAGCACCTTCTTGACCAAGCCGAACGAACCGATGTCACTCCCACTGAATACGCTTTTCGCTGCCTTTTACGCAGCTGGTGCTGCGACAGCCCTACGGACTGGGCGGCGGTACATACCTCCGCCGACGCACAACCCAACCTCCTGATACGAGGGTTCACCTTCGGTTTGGGAGCGTGGGTGTCGGCCCGGCAGGGCAACGTCGAGGAGTTTAGGCTCTGGCAAGCCAAGTTTGCCGCCGTCCGTACACAGGTAGGCTTCCTCGACCGGGCTCCAGGAATGCACTTTCTCCGAAAAGCCCGAAAGCACCTAAGTGCACAAGGTTTGCTCTAAGACCGAGCGACACCAGGGCGCGACATACCTCGGCGACGGTGTTCGGCGCAAGAACGGGCGCTTTGGCGCAATTCAAAACAATCCGATACGCACTGATTCCAACACGCCCCCTCAGCCCACGTAAATGGCGGCGAACTTCACGTGGAGCTGCAATGCGTATGACCCTGACCCTTGCTCTATTTTTCGTCGCCTGCAACCCGAGCGGAAAAGTCGGCAGTTACGACGGAGACAACGACGGTTCGCCCATGGACGAAGACTGCGACGACAACAACGCGCAGGTCTTCCCCGGAGGCGTGGAAGTCTGCGGCAACAATGTCGACGAAGACTGCAATGGCGTGGCGGACGTATGCAATGTCGATCTCGACCTGGATGGGGTCACCGCCGACCAAGACTGCAATGACGCCGATCCAGACGTCTACCCTGGGGCGACCGAATCTTGCTGGGAGGCCGGCGACGAAAACTGCGACGGCTTCGCTCCAGTCTGCGCGTCCCCGGTGCTCGTGTATGAAAACACCGACGGCCTGTACAATGCCTACGAAGTGCAGGTGTTCGACAATCACCTTTTGTTTGCCAACGTATCTCAGGGTCAACGGATTTCCGATGGATCCGTGTCCTGGTTTGAGCTTAAAAATGCCAGCATCCACGTTGACGATTCCGACGCCGTGGTCACCTCGGCGGGCACGGAAACCAACGGCGGCTACGGGATCTACATGGCCGACGCAGGTTCGAAAACGCTCTGCATTTCTGCGGACTATGCAAACTCGTCAGAAGGCAAATCGTATTGCTATGAGCCAAGCGCCTATGCGCCGGCATACACATCGGGAACGCTTGCAACGTCCGACGCGTCCTTCGTCATTGACGGCGACGCAGGCGAATTGTACACCGGATGGACGACCTACTGGGATGCTGACGGGGACGGCGTCGACGACCTGTGGGTTGGTTCACAAGGAAAGGCCAACATTCTGTTCAACGATGGAAACGGGTTCGCCGGGACCTACGCCGTTCCGAGCGACAACAACGCCACGATCACCCCCCCCTGCCGGACCGACAGCTACTGTGGCTTTCGCGGGGCGTTCCTGAAGGACGCTTATGCGACGTTCGATGGCGACGACGGGCAACTGTGGCTGTATTCCCTGCCACTGGCCGGTGACGATCCCGCGCCGCTGTCCCGGGCCACCCTCGTCGGCGGGACCATCGACACGATCGTTGCGCTTCCCCAAGCCAACGTATTTGCGGTTCCCGTGTATTCCGCCTCCGAGATTCAATTCTACGATACCAGCGGTAACTACCTCTCAAGCACCTACGCCGACCCCGCCATCGCCTTTGGCAGTGGCCTGGCGGTGTCCACCGATTTGGACGGCAACGAAATTCTCGTCGTTGGAGCCAATTTCGACGAAACCGAAAAGGGCCTGGCCACCGGCCGCGTATACGTGTTCAACATCACCCAAAATGGCTTCCCACAAGAGGCCGATGAAGCCACCTGGATCTTGGAACCCGAGTCCGATGGCACGCTTTGCGGCTCAAACGTGGCTGCAGGAATCGTGACCGATTCGGATGGCGACCACTTTGTGGTGTCCGCCGCCTGTATGAGCGTCGGAGGCGCCGCGTGGGAACTCGGCACGATGGCGCCACCGCCGCCGATGGCCAGCTCCACCGACGTGCAAGCAAAAGGCAACAACACCTGGTGGATCCGCCGCCCGTTCCTGAACGCGGTGACCTCCCGCGTGGAATGGATCGAGGCGTTAGCGATCACCGAAGGGATCTACCAAAACAACGAGCTCAAAGGTGTGCGGTTGCGAGGGATCTACCCAGGAAGTTCCTTGTATCGTATGGGCTTGCGGAATCTGGACGTGATCGAGAAGGTCAACGGCGCAACTCTCGGTTCTGGAGCCAACATCAACGCCCTGCTCGAGAACGGTCAGGAACGACAAGAGTGGAAGCTTGCAGTGAAACGCGGGGCTTCGTCCATGGTCATGTCTTACAAGATCGTACCGTAGCGAACGTTCGATAACGGCCTCCCGCGAGGCCGTTCGTTCACAACCGTCCGTAGTCAAGGACTCTGCGGCAGCACCACTTGCAAGGACCGACGAGCGCAATAGTAAAGTACCTTACTATAAACTGTGAGCAAGCCATGCGTACGTTTTTCCCCATGCTCGTCTTCTTCGCCCTCTCGGCTGGCTTCCTTTGTTGTGGCGGAATGAGCCTCCTGAACGGCATGGCGGCTTCGAGTGGCGAAGCCGTCACCGCCACGGTGGAGAGGATCGATACCAGCCATACCCGTCGGAAAGCCAATTACTTGGAGCTTACCGCTCCTTCGTCGCTCGGCCCGCAGCGCTGTTCGGTACCGCGCTCCGGGTTGTCCATCGAGCTCAACGGTGTCGAACCCGGGACCCAGATACCCGTCCTGCTTCGCCCCGGTCCAAACGGGCAGGCCGACTGCACCGAGCCGGATGTGGTTTCCCAGTACGGGACTGGAGCGGGGCTGACGTGTCTGGGGGCTCCGCTCTTCTTTTTCTTGGGTGTGTTGGTTCCTATTGTGAGGAGAAGGCAGTCCGCTTTGAAGCTTTCACCCTAGGTTCACGGTGGGGGTCCACCCGGAGTGCTCATTTTCTGATGTAAGACCGATCGGAACGGGTCAGGCGTTGCATGAGGAATACCTCCGCACTCCCAGGTGAAAAACCCTAATCAGGAACCAGGCTTTGACACAAACCCCCATCGAAGCAGAGCTCGCCGCATGGAACCAACAGCTCGCCGCCCTGCCACTCACCGAGCAAGGGTTTCTGGACCGGGCGCGCCATTGGGGTCAACATCCCCTCGCCAGGTACGCTCCCTTTGGCGACTTTTCCGGTGAGGTCGAGTTCTTGTATGCGCTACCTGAGGAAGTCGCGTGCGACCTCGTTTGGAACGCCCTCCGCACCGACCCCGGGAATTTCTACCAATTTCCTTGGTTTCTTACAAACACGCCGAATTGTGCCGTGGCACTCGCCGCCGTCCTAATCCGTGTCGTGTACGTTTGGGGGGCGGACGACCTCGAAGATCCACTCGAACAAGCGCTCCCATTGCTGTCCTTGCCACTGCGAGCGCTGATCTTCCATCGATTTTCCGACTTACGAAAACGACACTTCTTGCCAGGAACCGACCTGGACGTGATCGTTGGAGAGTGCACTTGGCGATCGGATCAGGACTTTCCTGAGTCCTCCATCGCGGGGGTCCAGGCCAGACTGGGCGGGTTGGGGTTTGGCGGCACGGATCCCATCGGCGAATGGGGCCCCTCCAGCGAGGTCGCCTGGATGTGTTTTCAATTGGGCTATCGAGGACAGTTCGCCACCTGCGACAACATGCCCGGCCGCCTGGGTCACGTCGACGACCACGCGCGAGGTATCCTGGACGGCATGTGGTGGGCGGAGCACCCGGAGGGGCGGAATTGACCCAGGTAGACGACGACAATCTGCAATACGATGAATTTTCATGCCTCTTCCTTCTGGACGGACTTCCATTTGAGGGAGTGTCGGTGGAGCGTTGGCCGGCGGGGCACCTCAAATCCCGGACCGAATGGCGCGGTGGGCGTCTGCACGGTGTCGTTCGGGAGTGGTACGAAAGCGGCCGATTGAAGTCTGCCGGCACTCTTCGGTGTGGGTCTTCTCACGGGCTTTTCCGCTCCTATCATTCGCTAGGACGACCCCAGATCAAGAAGTTCTGTCATAGCGGTTACGTCATCACCGAATTGGAATGGAATCCGCAGGGCGACCTCGTTGGCGAGTACACGCTTCCAGAAGATGATTTTCGGTTTGCGGAGATCCGGAAGCGAACGTTTGACGCTGCAAAGATCGTACTCAAACCAGTGAAAAATGGTCCGAACGGTCGGTTCGTATTTCAATCCCCTGTCGGAGAGTTTCGTGGTCAGTGGGAAGGAGCAGAGCCTCCGACTCTGAGCAGGAACTACCACGCTGCCTTGGACATCGAAGATGCCGCATCGGGGAATGCTCTGACCGTGGCCGACTGGAAGATCCGGGATGACGAGATCTATCTGGTGGGCCAGGTGGGAAGTCCGCACGACGGCATGGTCGTGGTGTTTGCTGAGCCGATCCCCACCGACATTCTCGCCGCCTACCCTTGAACAGGCACGATGAACCCAAACACATCCTATCATGAGGCTCCCCGTGGACTTAGAAACCGACCTGCAAAACGCGATGTTCGCTATCCAGCACCGGCCCGACGACGACGGACCTCGCCTCAAATACGCCGCACTCATCGCGGCAACCGACCCCGCCTACGCCGAGTTTATCGTCCTGCACTGTGCCATGTGGGCGCGCACGGCCTCTTCCGACGACGAAGCCCGCCTGATGGCGGTCTGGGAGGAAAACCACGAACGCTGGCGCCAGCCCTTCGGCGCCCTCGCCGACAGCATTCGCTTTTCACGGGGTTTTGTGGACGAGGTGCACACTTCCGTCCTCAACCTCGTATCCACGAGAGGACTTGACCTGCAGCCGATTCGGCAGGTGACGCTGGAACAAGCGCCACACGGGGCCCTCGCAGGTCCGGTCGTCCAGCTTCTCGACCGCATAGAAAAGCTAAAGCTCCAAGATAGTTCTGGGGCCGCAGAATGGTTGGAATTCTTCTTGCAGGACCCCACGAAAATGTCCCGATTGAAAACGTTGGAATTCTTCGACCCCCTCGATTGTCGTTCACTGACGCGCAGGCTGTCGTGGGCCCCAGATCGCTGCCTGACCCACCTGGCGTTCGTCGGCCTCGAACAGACCGATTTCGACGACGAGTGCGCAGCGAATCTCTGTCGGCATGCATCGATGTCCACACTTCGAAGCCTCATCTTGTGGAACTGCAACCTCAGGGCGGCCGGCGCGGCCGCTCTCGCCACCGGAAACTTTGGGGACCTGCAGGTTCTGAAGCTTGGGTTGGGGCAACACACCCACAATGCGGTCGGCGTCGAAGGGGCGAAGTCGCTTGCCGCATCCGCGCCATTGCGAGGGTTGGAGGAAATCGACCTCGACTTTAACCACATTGGCGACGACGGCCTATTGGCTTGGTTGGATGGAAAACGCGCCCTGCAACGGCTGCGGCTGCGCGCGAACGACCTCAGCGATGCTTCCCTCCTCGCCCTCGCCAAGTCGGACTGGTTTGGAGCCCTGCGCGTCCTCGACCTCACCAGCAATCCACTCAGCCCACGAGTGGCCGAAGCCATGTTGGCGCGGTCCGATTTTCAGCTCCACTCCTGGTCGCTCGCGGGCACCGACGATGCCGCAGCGTGCGCCCGAGCGATCGCGGCATCGGAAAGGTCGTCCTCATTGCGGGTCTTATACCTCCCGGGAGGCCTCGACGACGACGCGGCCCTGGCCCTTGCGACGTCCCCTCACCTCCCAGCCCTCCAGCAGATTTGGCTCACGACGAGCGCCTTGTCGCCGGCAACCGTGGCGACCCTGGAGAAACGTTGGGGCGACCGCTTGATGACGTACAATCTGTCGGCAGCGGGAATTCCGTGGGTGAAAGCATGAACCGAATGCCAGCCCCGTGGAATGAGTACGCGGGGACGCTGCATAACCCCAAGTTTCGACTGTGGATCGACGGCCCACCCAGCGGCTACGGCCATCCTTGTTGGGTGGTGGTGGGAACCCAACACCATCTGCACCGACACCGAGTCGGTCTGACCACCCCTAAGGCTGAGAGGCGTTCCATTCGACCTTTCGAAAGCAGCGTTCTGCACCAGTTCCCGAACGACTCGTCGGTGTTCCCGATCGCACCTGCCACCTTTGGACCGTGGAACCGTGAATTTGCCCCCCTGCCACTCGAAGGCGAGGCTTTTGTTCAATACCACTACGACATCGACTTTGGCAGTTCCACGTTTTGCGTGGCCATTCGGGCGGAAACGTCCACCGACCAGCTCCACCTTCGAGGTGCCGTCCATCAGTGGCGTTCCCCGTACAACGGGCCGACTTCTTGGGACACGATGGGCTTGTCGTGGGGCGGGCGCCGTTTCGAAATACGGACCGAGCTCGGGCTGTTTCGACGGCGATATCAGAGTTTTTGCACCCGGGTGGCCCAAGGCACCGCGGCAGTCAACGCCGACCCAAGTGTGGCATCGCTGTTGAACACCGCAAACCGACCGCCGGAGGAGTCGGACAAATCAGCGTCATAGGAACAGTTTCGATAAATTTGATACATGTCGTTACAATCCGACACCTCAAGGGAACGGCCCTCCGTGCGATGCTATCCGCATGCGACGTATGGGTTGAACTGCAACCGGAGGCAGAATGTCCGACGACTACCAACGCACGACATCAACGGCAATGCTCAAGTCGTTCACCATCACCGGCATTGGCGCATGCTTTGTCGCAAGTCTTGCTATGACCGCGAACCTCCTCGCAACGGACGACCCTGCCACGTTCAAGGACAGTTTGCCGGCGCTTTTCGCCGTGTCAGGGGTCGGGATCGTGTGGCTCGGCATTGGCGCCGTGCGCTACCCGGCCGGAATCTCCGATCGTCCGCGGGTCTCACGACTCGCGACGCTTGCGATCAGCGCCTCAACCGCAGCCGTAGTTGCAGCGTGGGCCATGTTTCAGTTCCGGAGCGACCCAAGCACCTGGCAGGGTAACCTCGGTCTGTCTTTTTTGCTGGTTTCCACCGTATGGGCTGTGGTTCTTAGCCTCTTCGCCGCCAGTCGTATCTTTCGGTATCCCGTTCACCTCAGCGGCATCCCGATGGCCATCGCCGCGGCGTTCACGGCCGCCGTCGCTGCGGTCCCTGCCTTTTTGCTCTTGCTAAGTAGCTTCGGCTGGTTCAGCGGCAGCCATGTCCGAGGCCGCCAGCTGTTCTTCCGGGGAAGACGCGTTGCCCCCCGCCGCAAACCGAGCGCCGCCGGCGAGGATCTACTCGCTCGGGCCGCCCGCGGGTGGGTGTTAAACGGCGACACGGAGTGGGTGTCCGTCGCCGCATTCAACAAGTTGAGCTTGGACTTGATCGAGCTCGGCGCCCCCGTCCACCTGGTCGAAGCCGCCCACGGCGACGCCCTGGATGAAATCCGGCATGCCAAGGCCTGTTGGGCGCTGGCCAGCTCGCTCTCAGGGGAGGCCCCCGTCGCCGACGCCCCCTTACCAGAGCTTCGACACCTCCGCGGCTCCGCCTCGCTGGTCGAGCTGGCGGTGGACAGCTTTTGGCAGGGAGCGGTGCTCGAGCGCACCTCCGCCGACATCGCAGAACACCTGCAGGCGCATTGCGCGGATGCACGCATTCGCGAGGTCCTCGCCATGATCCACCGCGATGAACTCCGGCATTCCGAGCATGCTTGGGAAATCGTTGAATGGTGTTTGGAACGTGGCGGAGAAACGATCCGGCGAGCCCTCCTCGCCGCGGCCGCGAAACCGGCCATGGCTGGCGGGCCGTCCTCGTTTGACGGGTTGGAGACCTACGGTCTCGCCGGGAGCGCCTTCGGCCAGGACATCGCGCGCCAGGCCCAGCAGAGTGCCGCGGAGCGCTTGCGGCGGGTTCTGTTGGCTCGTGCCGCATGACGCCAACTACATCCGGCACCGAAGCCGTCCCGCGAGCCGTTATGCGAGGCCTCGTGGCCGGAGGTGGGCCACTGGTTGCCACGGTAGTGTGGGCGATCGCGGCCACCGCTGCGATCTTTGTGGGCCTGGCGCTCGGCCAGCCGCCCTCACGCACCCTGACCCACGACTTGATCGCCCTCAGCGGCCTCCTGGCAGCACCGGCGATCGTCATTTTGGCCGCAGGTATCAATTTATGGATCCAAGGGGGAGCTTTGCTCGCCGCTCACTGGCAGGGCCTCATCCCCGTTCGTTGGCCAGGCGGCCTCACCTGGGCGAGCCGAGTCAACCTCCTTGTCTTCGTTCTCGGCGTTTTATCCACTCTAACGGCGCTGGCGTTCGGGTATGCCGTTGGACTCGCCCGGAGCCCATAAGCAGAATTGGAAAATGGGGTGGGCACGATCCGCCAGAGGGGCACATTCGACGGTCACCAATCGCAACCCCAAAAAGCACCTTTGCACACCTAGGATCGAGAGGCTCAACACATCTCGATACAATTCGAAACCCCTGCGAAAGACCTGTTCGTGCGACACTCTCGCAATCAAGTCATCGGAGGCGTCATGACCCGGCACCTGTGTTTATCCCTGCTGTTGGTTGGCTCACTCGGTTGCCGCAATGACAATAGCCCTGACGCAAACTACGCAGAGTTCGCCACCCGAGCCCGCGATACCTGGGCCGAAAAAGGCCAGGCCCATGAAGCCAAGGTCAACGCCCTGATCGACATCCAAAAACAACTTCGGGCGATCCCCGTCGCCGAGGAGCGCTCTCTGTCGGACGCCACGACACACGACATGGGCGTGATCGGCACTTACCCACCAGACAAAGTGCTCATTCTCACCGACAAGAGTCTGGAAGCGTGGGCAAACGGGCAACCGGATCCAGGGTGGGTGACGGTTTCCTGGCCCATTCCACCGCTGAACTTCGACAAGGCGTTCCAAGCGATGGAAATCAAGGCGGCTTGTTCGGGGACCGACGACGAAGCTTGTGCGAACGCGGGAAAGTCGACGCTGGGGATCACCACTCTTGAGCCTGTGCAGTATGCCGTCGTGGTTCGCGCCACCACACAGCTCGCAACCACGGTCCACGTCGAATCCGTGGATGGGTTCGTGTCCGGCGCGGTCGACGGCGATGCCGTGGTGTTCTCAGTGCCCGATGGCAAACTCGTCGGGGCGTTCCCCTTGGCCGTCCGAAACAGCGATTCCGTGCGGGTGGTCGGAACCGAAAGCGGCGAACTCAATCGCGACCTATCTGAAAATCTGAAGAAAGCGGTATTGGACGGTTTGCGTGCGCCGTAGTCCGTTCGCGTCCCCAAATGGAGGTATGATGTGGCAAGTTTTGGCGGTTTCCCTTTTCGCAGCCTGTTCGACCCCGGTGGTGGTCGACGCCGATCGAAGGCCAGAAGCTGAACAATGGCTGCAGCAGGTGACGGCGATCGAAAGTCACCTGTCAGAGGTCCCAACGGCGACCGGCACGTTTACCAGAGATCCTTTCGGACTGGACGCTTCCGAACATCTCGCTCTGGAGTCGGACGACCCTGGGGGCGGGAACACGACGTATGTGGCGGCGACGGACTTTGCGGACCTCCATCGCGGCGTAGCGATGACGTCACCGACCGTCGACGAAGCCCTGAATCGGGTAACCGCAATGATCCACGCTCCCCCCGAAATGATGGCCGCTGCAACGGTGCTGCAATGGACGTCGCGGATTCGTTACGTGGTTGTGTTGGTCCCTTCCCCCGAGGTTTCCAGCGCCACCTCCTGGCGTGGAGCGGCAGCACTCTGGGACATCCAGCAGCAACGGTGGCGAGGGGCCCGAGACATCGAAGTGGCAACCTCCAACGACGGGGTGGTGGTGGAGTACGCCCATGGGCCTCTGGCAGATCTCGGAAGAGTGCTGCCCGAGGACGTGAAACGGCAGGTGTCGGCGCTGTTGA
>SYKL01000120.1 GCA_005797785.1 Pseudomonadota bacterium
ACTCTTCTGAACAGAGCCCCAGGTGCCTTCGGGTCGGGCCTCGTTCGCTGCGGTCGAACAACCAAATGAGGAAGTCATGAACGTATCTTTGCGCGATTTGTTGGAAGCCGGCGTACACTTCGGACATCAGACCCGTCGTTGGAACCCCAAGATGAAGCCATTCATCTACGGCAGCAAGAATGGCATTCATATCATCGATTTGCAGCGCACCGCTCGCGGCTTGATTGACGCTTCCCGGTTTGTCAGCGCGACCGTGACCCACGGCGGCGCGGTGCTGTTCGTCGGCACCAAGCGCGCTGCTCGCGAAATTGTGGCGGAAGAATCGGCTCGTTCGGGTATGTTCTACGTGAATAACCGCTGGCTCGGCGGCACCCTGACCAACTGGTCCACCGTGAAGAAATCGATCGAGCGCTTGCTCCAGTTGGAGAAGGCTCGCGACGAAGGCCGTTTTGAGCTGCTCACCAAGAAGGAAGCTCTTGAACTCAACCGCGAAATCGAGCGGATGGAGAAGAGCCTCGGTGGTATCAAGAACATGAAGGGGCTTCCCGCCGCTCTGTTCGTGATCGATCCTAAGAAGGAGCACATTGCGGTGAAGGAAGCTGGGATTCTCGGCATTCCTGTCGTTGCCTTGTGCGACACGAACTGCGATCCTACGGGCATCAGCTACGTCATTCCCGGCAATGACGACGCGTTGAAGTCGATTCGTCTGTTCACGGCGGCGATCGCCGACGCAGCGGCCGAGGGACGTCAAGCGTCTTCCGGTCGGGCCCACTCCGGCGCTTACGTGAGCGGCCGGGACGACGAGGACCAGGCGAGCAACGTCGAAGTTATCACCCGCTATTCCAGCGCAGATGACGAAGACGACGCCTGATAGTTCGTCAACTCACTTTACTAAAACCAAGGGCGGCCGCGCCGCCTGACCGTGCCCCTTCGGGAGGCACCAGGAGAAAACATGGGTCTCGATAGCATTAAAGAGCTCCGCGAGCGCACTGGCGCCGGCATGCTGGACTGCAAAAAGGCGTTGGCGGAAACCGCCGGCGATATTGAAAAAGCAGTGGATTGGCTTCGCGCCAAGGGCATCGCTTCGGCCGCCAAAAAGGCAGGCCGGGCTGCGGCAGAAGGTACGGTTCACTCGTACATTCACGCCGGTGGCAAGATTGGTGTGTTGTTGGAAGTGAACTGCGAAACCGACTTCGTGGCGTTGACCCCGAAGTTCAAAGAGCTGGTCACCGACATTGCGATGCACATTGCCGCATCCGCGCCTGAATATGTGGGCCGCGAAGATGTTCCGGCGGACGCCGTGGACCGGGAAAAAGAAGTTCAGAAGCAGCGCGTGATGGAGGAGGGCAAGCCCGCAGCCGTCGCTGAGCGCATCGTCGAAGGCCGAATTGGCAAGTTCTTCGAGCAAGTTTGCTTGCTTGAGCAGAAGTTCATCAAGGATGACTCCAAGTCTATCCAAGAGCTTTTGGCTGAAACGATGGCTGCAACTGGCGAAAACATCAAGGTTCGTCGGTTTGCTCGCTACGAGCTCGGCCAGGGGCTCGAAAAGCGTAAAGACGACTTTGCCGCAGAGGTTGCGGCGCAGTCGGGCGTCGGAAACTGAAGAGGACAGGGCGGCGGAAACGCCGCCCTTTTTGCATTTGAAAGGGGGATGGATGTCGAAGGTGTCGGTTTACAAGCATGCTCTCGTGAAGATCTCCGGTGAGATGCTGGGAGGCGACGCTGGTCAGGGCATCTCCACAGAAGCATTGGAGCGGTTTGCCGAGGAGATCCACGGGGTTCGCGATCTCGGCACTCAGGTGTCGGTGGTGATCGGCGGTGGAAACATTTTCCGTGGTTTGTCCGGTGCAGCCAAAGGAATGGACCGCGCGACCGCCGACTACATGGGTATGTTGGCGACGGTGATCAATGCGCTGGCGTTGCAAGACGCGCTTGAACGCCGTGGTTGCCATACCCGGGTGTTGAGCGCGATTGAGATGCAGGCGATCTGTGAACCTTACATTCGTCGGCGCGCGGTGCGGCATTTGGAGAAGAACCGGGTCACGATTTTTGCCGCCGGTACCGGAAATCCGTACTTTTCGACGGACACGGCGGCCGCCCTTCGGGCTGCAGAAGTGCACGCGGACGTGATTCTGAAGGCGACGAAGGTCGACGGAATTTATGACAAAGATCCTAAGAAATTCTCGGATGCAGTGAAGTTTGACCGCCTCACCTACATCGAGGCCCTGCAGATGGGCCTGAAGGTGATGGACGCCACGGCACTTTCGCTGTGCATGGAGAACAGCCTTCCGATTGTGGTATTTGACCTTGGCGTGCACGGGAACATTGCCCGGGTCGTATGCGGCGAGAACATTGGTACAACGGTATCTGCTGCGGTTTGAATCCGGTTTGCGGACGAACGAGCAGGTACACTCTGGACTTCTGCGGAGACACGATGGACGAATACATCGAGGCGATGGCGGACGACATGGGCAAGGCGCTGGAGTCGTTGCGGCGAGACCTTGCCAAAGTTCGCACCGGACGCGCCACTCCCCAATTGGTGGATGGCGTTCAAGTAAACGTGCAGTCTTACGGTGCGGTGATGCCGCTCAATCAGTTGGCGACGGTTCAGGCGCCCGATCCCCGATTGTTGACGATCACCCCCTGGGACAAGTCCACTTTGGCGGACATCGAAAAGGCGATAATGGCTGCGGGTTTGGGGTTGAACCCATCGAATGATGGAAAGTTGATCCGCGTTCCAGTGCCACCGCTGACCAACGAGCGTCGCCAGCAACTGGTGAAGATGGTCCGCTCCAACGGCGAGGACATCAAGGTTCGCATTCGCCACATTCGCCGCGACTACAATGAGATTTTCAAGAATGGCGAGAAGGATGGCGATGTGTCGGAAGACGACTGCCGCCGCCTGCTCGACAAAGTTCAAGAAGCGACCGATGATGCCGTTGCCAAGGTCGATGCCATCATGGCCGAGAAAGAACGCGAAGTCCTCGAAGTTTGAACGAACGCCGATTGCGGCGGCGGAGGCGCTTTGTTCGTTCGACTGGTTGCAGGGTTGGTGGGCCTCGCGGTCCTGATTCCGTGGATGGTGTTTGGCGGGGTTCCGGCGATCGACTTGCTGGTGGTCGCAGCGGGTCTGATCTGCGTGGATGAGTACGTTCGAATGGCTTTTCCAGAGGCACCGGGGAAGCCACGGCTGTGGATTGCCGCCTGCGTGCTCGCCTTGTTTGGATCCGCTTGGTACCTCACCGATCGGTGGTTGGTGTTGGTGTCGGTGATCGAGGTGGTGGGCACGATGATCTTTGCCGTGGCCTCCCCGGGTCCGATCGACAAAGCAGCGGATCGACTCGGCAGATTGTTCATCGGAATTGGCTGGATCGGTGGCTGTTTTCTGTTCATGCCTTTGCTTCGTCGATTGGACGGAGGATTAGCTTGGATTTTCCTTCTTCTTTGCTTGGCGTGGCTGAGCGACACCGGCGCATTTTTTGCGGGACGTTTCTTCGGAAAGACCAAGTTGTATGAGGCAATCAGTCCAAAGAAGACGGTAGAAGGATACATCGGTGGGATGCTGACAGCGGTCGCCGGTGTGTTTGTCGTTCGTGCAGTAGGGCTTCCTTCCTTGACTCCGGTCGATGCGGTGGTGATCGGGACGGTGATCGGAACGGCAGGCGTGATCGGTGATCTCGCGGAATCGCTGTTAAAGCGAGCCTTTAACGTGAAGGATTCTGGAACCATCATGCCGGGCCACGGGGGCCTGCTCGATCGCGTCGATTCGGTGCTGTTCGTCGCGCCGCTGTTGTACGGCTATGCCATTCTGATCAAGGGTTTCTGACGAGCCCCGGGAGTCGTTCAATGGACCTGTTGATTGGCGCCATTGCTGGAATCACGATGATCGGCGTGCTGGTTATTGTGCACGAATTTGGCCATTTTATTGTGGCCAAAGCCTTCGGGATCGGCGTTCCGGTGTTCTCGATCGGGATGGGGCCGTCGCTCACACAGTTTTCGTGGAGAGGCACGGAATACCGACTTTCGATGCTGCCATTGGGCGGGTACGTGAAGTTGGCCGGTGCCGATCCTTTCGGGGAAGAAGACCCCGATCAACAGAATATTGCGCCGGAACACGACTTTATGCGGCGTCCGATCTGGCAACGCCTGGCCGTCATGTTTGCAGGACCGGCTTTCAACCTTCTGTTACCGGTGGCCATTTTTACGGCGGTGCTGTTGGTGGGGGACGAACTCCCTGCGAGCGTGGTGTCTCGAGTGGCCCCGGATTCACCGGCGGAGGTCGCGGGTTTTGTAGAAGGCGACAAGATTGTGGCGGTGGCTGGAGCGCCGGTGGCCTCCTGGCTGGACGTAGAGGCGGCACTGAAGCCGAATACCGAGCTCAAGTTTGACGTGGAGCGCGCTGGAAAAAAGGTCGAGTTGGTGATCTCGGGGTTGTCGGCGGCAGACGATACTCTAGGTGCGATCGGCCTGTACTGGACCGAATTGGCGCCGAGAATCGGCGTGGACGATCACAGCTCCCCTGCCGGGCGCGCAGGCCTTCGCGCGGGCGACATGGTGGTGGCGATCGACGGCCAGAAGGTTGCTACTTTTCGTGAGGTTCGAAGTTCGCTCTCCGAAGGTAAAAGCCACAAGATCGACTTTCAGCGCCAGCTAGATGGTCAAGTGATTGACCAATCGACAGAAATTCAACCCGATCCATTGTGGGCGGCGGCTGCCGACGAGCCGGTCCCCGACCGCTGGGGTGTGGTGCCGTTCGACCTCTATGTGCGGGAGTTGATGCCGGGCAAACCCGCGGAGAAAGCAGGAATCAAGCCGGACGACCGCATCTTGGCGATGGATGGCGTTTCACTTTTTACGTGGGAGCAGTTGGTTCGACGCATGGCCGCTACCGCAAAAGGCGAGGAAGAAGCTACTCCACGGCCAGTGAAGATTCTGGTGTCGCGCGCCGGCGAACGGCTCACTTTGAACCTGACCCCGGAAATGCTGCGGGAGGTTCGTGCGCCGGACGTGATCTGGCGGCCGGTGATGGGCGTTCAAGGGTACGAAAGCGTGACGCTCGGTCCAACGTTTAAGAAGCCATACCCCCTCTGGCTGGCCGTTCCAGAAGCGGTTCGACGAACCTGGTTGGTCACCGCGGCAAACCTGGCGGTGATGCGGAACATTGCGTTGGGCGATCTCAAGATGTCGGAGACGCTTTCCGGCCCGATCGACATGTTTCGAATGGCGGCGCAAGCCGCAAAAAGTGGTTTTGAAACCTACATCAACCGCATCGCCATGGTCAGCGTTGGCCTCGCCGTTTTCAACCTGCTTCCCATTCCCGTGTTGGATGGCGGCCAAATCCTATTTTACACGATCGAGGGGCTTCGCGGGAAGCCGCTTTCGTTGGCGGTGCGCGAAAAGGTACAAATGGCGGGCGTTTTAGTGATGGTGGCTTTGATGCTGTGGGTGACGGTGCTGGGCATTCAACGCATGTTCACTGAGACCTGATTGCGAATTCTAGCGATCGATACTTGTGGACCGGTGATCGGCGTTGCGGTTCGCGCGGACGGCCGAAACTGGGTTCGTTCGGAACGGGTTTCTCGCGGAGCTGAAACGCTGCTGGTGCCGTGGGCGTTGGAACTTTGCGCGGAAGCAGGCTTTCCGTTGCGCGAATTGGAAGGAATTGCCTGCGCCAACGGTCCGGGCGCATTTACGGGGATCCGTGTGGGCATGGCGGCGGCCGCGGGCTTGGCCATTGGCCTCAAAGTACCGTTTTGGGTCGGGTCGTCGTTGACGGCGCGGAGCAACCGCATCGGCGTCGGTCGCGTTCTGTCGATGCTCGATGCTAAGAAGTCAAGGGTTTATGCTGAGTATCGCGTGGATGGCGTTTTGGTCCATGGGCCTGAGGACATTGCCCCGGATTTGGCCATTCGATGGTGTGAAAGTCCTTTCCTGGCGACTGGCGAAGGAGCCACGGTGTATGCGTCGCAGGTGAATGCTGCCGGCGGTCAAGTGGCGGGGGAGGCCGATCATCCAGCGGTGGATCAATTAGCGGTGCATGCGGAACAAGCGTTTTTAAGGGGAGAATCCACCAGTCCGTTGCAGTTGGAACCAGTGTATCTGCGCGGCGCCGACGCGATTCCGCCGCCCCGTTGATCGGTTAAGGCGTGGCGGTTGGGGGAATCGATGGCGATGGTAGGCGTGGCCGGTGCAACCGGTGCTTTGGGAAAAGAGATCCTGCTGGTCCTGGATAAAGCCCCTTGGCGGCCTGAAAAAGTAGTGGCCCTGGCCAGCAACCGCTCCACAATTCCCTTTGTGGAGTATGGATCTTCCAGTTTGACGGTGGAGGATTTGGCGGAACACGATTTTGCGGATTTGGACGTGTTGATCTTGGCGGTGCCGACGGAAGTAGCCAAGGAAGCGGCGGAACGCGCGATCGGAGAAGGGGTTGCGGTGGTCGACTGTTCCGGGGCATTTTCGGAGGATCCCGACGAACGAATGGTCGTTCCTTGGGTGAATCCCGAGAGTGTGAAGGACCTGCCCGCCCGAGGATTGCTGGCGATCCCTGGAGCTCCTGCGCTGTTGTTGGGCTCGGTGCTCGGTCCGCTCTGGAGAGCAGGCATTCGTGGCGCCGTTTCGGCCACCGTGTTGGTGAGCGCCTCGCATTCTGGTCGCGACGGTGTGGAAGAGCTCTCGAAACAGGTGGTTGCACTGTTCAACTCGGGCACTCCACCGCGGAAGGTTTTCGACCAAGGATTGGCGTTTGACCTAATCCCTCAGGTTGGCAACGCGGACCAGGGATGGACGGACCAAGAGCGCCGCGCGGCGGCGGAAGTGGCCATCCTTGTTCCCGAAGTGGAGCAGATCGCCGTGACCATGGTCGGTGTTCCGTTATTCTCGAGCATTTCCGCAACCGTCCAGGTGCGCCTCGAAGGATCGGCCTCGCTGGAGCGGATCGCGCAGCTTCTCGAAATGGGTGGGGTGCAAGTGCCGAAACCCGGGCCGCGCCAAATCCCACGGCCTCGTCGGGTCGAAGGGCATCCCTTTGTTCATGTTGGACGGCTTCGGTTGGATGAGCAGGGAAATCTTCATCTTTGGGCGACGCTCGACAACTTGCGTGGGTCGGCGGCCGCGGCGGTGGGTTGCGCGGGCGTGCTGGTGAAAGCGCGCACTTCGTCGGATGACAGCTTGTCGAGGTGAAAGAGGTCGCCCGATGCGCACTGACATTTTGTCGTAATCCGCGATAATAAGTGGCGTTGGCCGTTGAAACGGCTTTGGCACGAGGTTTGCTTTGCACGGCGCCATGTGGTGGATTCTTAGCGCATTGGCTGCACCTCCGGATGCGGCTCCGGCAACGTTGTCGATGGGAACTTCCCCGACCAACCTCGGAATATCCGGGGATGGTGAGTTGGTGGCGGCCCTCTCGGGGGACAGCGTTTGGGTGATGTCGGTCGACGATTGGTCGGTGACCTCGATCAACGCCTGTGATCCTTCAGCGGTCTACCCTGGTTCATCGGGGGTCTGGGTGGCCTGCGCCGACGGAATAGTTAAGATGCTTGACTATTCCGATGGTGTGTTGTCGGTCACGGACACCAGTTTTGACGCGGGAGATGGTGACCCAAAAGGGGTGTTCGAGTACGAGGGCAGCGTGGGCGTGTTGATGACCGACGCGGACGGGGTGCTCTCGTTCACCACCTATACGGCTACCGGGACAGTCAAGGAAGAAGCACGGGAACTTTTGTTTGACGAGGTAGAGGACACGGCGCTGGTGTCGGGCATCGTGTATGTATCGCACGGCGGAAACAACCTTTCGAGAGTACCTTTTGCGAGCGGTTCGCCCACACTTCTCCCCAACACCGTGAGCTCGGGCCTGACGTTCGACCAGTTGGCCGAGGGTTCAGGCGGGATTTATGCGGTTGGCGGCGGGGTTCTGACATTTGTTGCCGCCAGTTTTACCTCCGCCTTGGTCCAAGGGACCTCATTGGGGACGGTGGAGGCCTTTGGAGTTCACGCGGGAGCGAGCGATGGATGGGCGCTCTTGGTGACAGATCAAGTGGACGTGTGGGGGCTCGACGAAAATGGGTTGAGCGACGAGCCGTTGGAATCGTTCGACATCGATGAAACGGTCACGGAAGTCGTGGTTTCCGATGATTATGCCTTTGGTGCGTCGGCGACCGGGCTGGTGGTGTTTACGGCCAATCCCTGGGTTTCCGACTTTGTAGCGACACCCTCGAGCGCCGTGGAAGGAGAGGAAGTCGCTTTAACGTTTTCGGTGGACGAATCGGTCGATTGGTCGCTGTATTTGGGCGGAGACAGCTCCGGTTCTGGTACGCTGCTGGGCGAAGGTGTTGCGGATTCCGAGGTTTCTACGACGGTAACGGTGGACTCCACTTGGGCCGAAGGAAAGAACTCTTTGGTGGTGGTGGTCAAGGATGCCTCTGGAAACGAAGGGCATGGGGTCGCGAAGGTTACCGTTGATAATCCCCCGGATACACCGGTACTTACGGACGATAGCCTCGGTTTTGGCGACGAGCGTCTGGTCCTGAGCTTTGACGGAATTTCTGACGAGGATTTGGCGGGTTACGACATCTATGTGACCACAGTTCCTTTTGAAAGTGCCGATTGGGCCACGGGTGGCCCTGAGTTCGACGGTGAGGATGCGCTCGAGACCCCGATCCGGGTGGATTCAAGTGGTGGACAGCGGGTTACAGCGAGCATCAGCCCGCTGACCAATGGTGTGACGTACTATGTGGCGGTGCGGGCAGTGGACGAAGGTGGGCTGGAGGGGCCGATGAGCGAAGTGGTAAGTGGAACTCCGAAACCGACGTTTGCGGCCTCTGAGCTGTCGGGGGAGAATGGCGGTTGCTCGACTGCCCCGGGATCGCTCTGGGGGGCCGTTGTGGGCCTGGGGGTGTTGATCGGGCGTCGGCGTCGGATCGCGACCTTGGGTGCGGTCCTGGTGGCGTCCACGGCGCAGGCGGGCGAGGGTTATGGCCCCTTTTGGAAACGGACGGATCTGACGCCGACCTATGGCAATGTGGAGGTCCGGTACGGCGGCTATCTAAAGCTGGATGACCCCTGTTTAAGCCTCGTTTATGGTGAGAAGGCGAAGAACAGCTTGCGGGTGGAGTTTGGTCCGCAGTTTCCGATGCGCAAGCCGCTGGATCGCTCGAAACCGGGCCTGTTTGGCCTTGTCGAATTGGACTTCGGCGTTGGCCTGTTTCAAGAGATCGGAAATCAGGTCGATTCTACAGGGTGCGACATCGAATTGGACGAGGCGACACGTGGCACCGACGTCACCATGATGACATGGCTGCCGTTATCGGCGGATTTGACCCTGCGATTGCAGTTTATGGACGAGCAGATCTTGGTGCCGCACGCCCGGTTTGGCGGCGACTACCTGCTTTGGCAGGAAAAGTGGGATGCGGGCGGCGGAAAAGAGACGATGTCGGGCGGAAACTACGGGTATCACTATGGTTTCGGAGCCTCTTTCCTTCTGGACATTCTGGCGCCTTCGCGCGCGGCGATCTTGGAAAACCACACCGGAATTAACGACACTTACTTGGTTTTTGAGTGGCGTCGGCAGGAGATTTCGGCGCCAAAGCAGGACGATGGCGAAGGGTTCGACTTTTCAGGCACGGAGATCACGGTTGGCTTGAAGCTCGATTATTGAGCGATGTCGACCCGGTGGCGCATCGTCCTTGAATATCATGGAGCTCAGTTCGCGGGTTGGCAGGTTCAAACCGGCCAACGGACGGTACAGGGGGTCGTCGAAGAGGGTTTAAATGCCCTTTTTGGCGAGCCGATCCGCGTGTCGGCGTCCGGTCGAACCGATGCGGGGGTGCACGCTGAAGCGCAGGTGGCGTCTTTTGTGGCGCCCTCGGATCGGCGCGCGGACGCGATCCGTGACGGGCTCAATCATCATTTCCCACGGGATTTGTCGTGCATCTCTGCGGTACCGGTGGATCCACGATTTCATCCGCGCCATTGGGCGTGGGGAAAAATCTACCGATACCGATGGTTGGATCGGAGATCGCGAAGTCCATTGCGATCGGATCGGTCGTGGCACGTGCGTCCGTTGAATGCGGAAGCGATGCACATTGCAGCGCAATCGCTGCTGGGAGTGCACGATTTTTCATCGTTTCGGGCCACGGGATGTGCGGCCGCGCATCCGGTGCGCGAGGTGGTCGCCATCGAGGTACGGCGCGAACGTGATGAGGTTGTTCTAGAGGTTCGTGGCCAAGGATTTCTGCGACACATGGTCCGGATCATTGCGGGCACACTGACGGAAGTGGGCCGAGAACGCCAGCCGGTGACCTGGGTGAGGGAGGTTTTGGAGGCGAGGGATCGTGGATCCGCTGGCAGCACCGCTCCACCGCACGGACTTACCTTGGTCGAAGTTCACTATGGAGACGGTCCGCCTCCTTGGACCGATGCAGACCTTGACTCGGACTGAACGCGTATTAAAGAACCGCCCCTGATTCAGGACCTTCGCGGAGTAGAGATGCTCGATAAGGCAAAACTTGGAACTCGCTTTACGTGTTTCAAGTGCGGAACGAAATTTTATGACCTCAATCGCCCGGTCCCGTCGTGCCCCGACTGTACCGCGGACCAGCGTGAAGCTCCGGCTCGCGACATCCGAGCCCTGCTTGGCAAGGGCGGTCCCGTACGAAAGTATGCGGACGAAGAGGATGAGCTGGAAACCATCGAAGGCGCCGATGAGGACGATGATCTCGGCCTCGGCCTTGGCCTCGACGATGAGGACGAGGATGAGGACGTCGATATGGACGAAGATGATGAGATGATCGAAGAAGGCGGCGGTGGTGGCGGCGAAGAGGAAGACTAGCCGTCGGTTTGCTGGGGGCGGGCTTCCAAGCACCTCCCCTGCTTGACATCGACCCCAGGGACCGGATAAAGCCCCGGGGCTGCGCGTTCGTCAACGCGCTTCTTTTTTCTATCGCGCCTGCCCACCCGCGGGTCGCATGGATGGATTCATGAGTACCGAAAGCGCAAAAAACGCCGATGTCGAACGCAATTGGTTCGTAGTCGACGCCTCGGATTACAATCTGGGCCGACTCGCGACGCGAATTGCGGACGTTCTCCGCGGAAAGCATAAAGTGTCCTTTACCCCGCATGTCGACACCGGCGATTTCGTCGTGGTTCTCAATGCAAGCAAAGTCAATCTGACCGGTCGTAAGCTCGATCAGAAGGGCTACCACCACTACACCGGTTTCCCCGGTGGTCTCAAGGATCGTACTGCTCGCCAAGTGCGGGAAGACGATCCTGAGCGCATGATTCGCGAGGCGGTCAAGGGCATGCTCCCGAAGAATCGTCTCTCTCGCGTTGTTATCAAGAAGCTCAAGGTTTACGGTGGCGCGGATCATCCGCACGCCGGCCAAGCTCCCCAGCCCCTTCCGTAGTTCGAGGAATTTCCCATGGCTCGTGAATCTGTCCAGTACTACGGCACCGGCCGCCGCAAAACGTCGGCCGCTCGCGTATTTCTCCGTCCCGGCACCGGTCGGTTCTTGGTGAATCAACGCGTGATCGAAAACTACTTCCCACGCGAATCGCACCGGATCGATCTGCTTCGTCCGCTCAATCTCACCGAGCTTGACGGCAAGTACGACGTGATTGTGACGGTCAAGGGTGGCGGCCAGACCGGCCAATGCGGCGCTGTCCGCTTGGGCTTGGCTCGCGCTGTTCTCGAGCTCAATCCTTCGTTCCGCGAAGTGTTGAAGCGCAATGGCCTGCTCACCCGCGACGCCCGTAAGGTCGAGCGCAAGAAGTACGGTCGCGCCGGCGCTCGCCGCAGCTTCCAGTTCTCGAAGCGTTAAGAACCTTCGGTTCGACTCAAGCCGCAAAGCTGTTGCTTTGCGGTTTTTTTTGCCTTGGAGAGAGTACAAATAGTCAAGCAGTTGACCATTTGCGGGTCTGACCATTCTTTGCTTGACGAAGGGGCTTTTTCAGGGATTGTTCGACCGTTGGGGTGACGGATGACGTTGTTGCTGTGCTGGATGTTGGGTGCGCGTGCGGATGAGGGTGCTTTGGCGAGCTTTACGGCGAGCATCGCCCGTATGGAAACAGCCATCGCCAATTTAAAAGATGCGACCTATGTTTTTCACCAGACGGAAGTGGTGAAATGCAAACAGCAGCCAGCACAAGAAATGGAGGTGAAGTACCGGCCGCCTTTGGACGTGTACATGAGCTGGCGGGGGAACGAGCATAAAGGACAGCAGGTCCTTTTTCGCAAGGGGAAAGAGAAAGGAAAATTGTTGGTCGATCCGGGTCCGTGGATCCCGTCGCTGTGGCTCGATCCTAAGGGAAATCTGGCGACTCGTGGCCAACGAGGCAACATTCACAAAATGGGTTTTGTAGCGTTGGCGGACATCTTTCGCTCGGATGCCACGCTCATTGAAACGGCGGCCGGCGGGTTGGATCCAACGGTGACGGACCTCGGGAAGATGGCCGTTCACGGCCAGTCCGCTCAGTGTTTTCGGGCCGAATTTCCAAAGGACCGCGAACCGAAACTGTACGCCTCAAAAGTGGAGGTTTGCTTCGGTGTTTCGAGCAAGCTGCCGATTTCGATCAAGAGCTGGACGACCGAATGCGGGGCGCTTCGGTTGGTGGAAGAGTACTCCTACGCCGATCTGAAAACGAACGTTGGGCTAACGGACATGGATTTCGACCCAAAGAATCCGGTGTATGGCTTCTAGTGGGGTGCTCACGGCCCGCCTCGGCCTAATTCTTGGGTGAGCTTGGGGGTGGCACGATCAAGAAACAGCCTTGTCACCCCCGGAAACCACCGGGCGAGGTACACGTAGTGAGGGAAAAGCACCCTGGCCTTAACCTTATGCTCTGCGTTGCGAATTCGAGTCGCGAGTTGGGACGGAGTGCCGGTCGGTGAGTACTCGATAAATGGGCTGTAACCGTACTGTTTTTTGCCCTCTTGCAACATGTCGGTCGCGATGGCGCCCGGATACACGGTGAGCACTTTCACGCCGGTTCCTTTGAGTTCGCCTCGCAACGCCTCCGAGGCGGACGCGAAACCGGACTTGGAAGCGTTGTAATACATCATGCCTGCCACTGGCGCGAACGCGGCCAGAGACGAAATGTTGATCAGGGTTCCATCACCTCGATCGATCATCCCTGGAAGCACGGTGCTTATCAGCCGCAGGGGGAGGGTGAGGTTGAGATGAAGCAATGCCTCGGCGGAAGGTATGTCGATCTGCGAGCTTCGCGCGATGCGCTGCACGCCCGCATTGTTGATCAATACGTTGACCGGCCCATAGGTGGCCTCGGCCTCGGGCAACCAGTCGGTTGCGACGGCCGGATCTTCGAGGTCTCGCACGATGATTTGTGCGCTTTGGGGCAGCGATTGGGCGAGGGCCTCAAGTCGGTCTCGGCGACGTGCGACCAGGGTCAGTTGGGCACCCTCTTTTGCGTACTCTCGAGCCAGTGCTTCTCCGATTCCAGAGGATGCACCGGTAATGACCACGTGTCGATTCGGCTTCATGTGAGCGCGCTTTGCAGCGACGGAGAAACCCGGGAGAACTCCTTTGCCCAGTTTCTGCGCCGCATTTGAAATATCGCCTGAGTAATGAGTCGGAATGCGGCGGGAGCTGGACCACCGAAAATGTCGATTCCGTCCTCGTAACGACACGTACCGTCTGTCTGTGCGAACAATGCGATTTTGTGATCCCAGGAGTACGGTGAACCCTTGGACACATTGTGAATAATGTAGATTCCACGGGTGTCATCTGCCACAACGGTGGATACTACGTCTTGCCGATCGATGGGCAAAAATCCTAGAGCAACGGCTCTCATTTGGTATTGCCCGTTCTGAAACCTCTCGGGCGCCGGCGCAGGCGCGAGGATCTCATAGCGAAATGCCGGGTACGACATGTTCAGGATGAACTCAGAGGTGATCACTCGGGACCAGACCACTGATGCAGAGTGAGGAAGAATGCCGGTGATTTCAATCTGACGGGGCATCGGGAGCTCCGGAGGCGGGTGGAGGTACGATAGCCTTGGCCTCGGCCGATCGTTGTTGCGCGGTGTTGCAGCCCGATGGTTCGTCAGCGTCGATAGGAGATAAGCTCAAATATCTTTGGTTCTTCGCCCTCTCCGGCCATGTACTCGGTGTCTTGAAGGACGCCGATGCGCTTGGCTCCGCGAACCATGATCTTGCCGGTATCCGGGTAGAAGCACACCTCGTGTGGATCGTGCGGTCCCATGGCGAGGTACACCAGCTCCTCGTCGTAGGGGTTGGCGATCTGGTGGCCGATGCCTGTTCCGGCGGGGCACGACACGCAATCCC
>SYKL01000121.1 GCA_005797785.1 Pseudomonadota bacterium
CTCGATTATGTTCCCGATTGGAAGTTCATTTACAAGCCTGGTGGCCTAATCCAATACCAGTTGTTCCTTCCCAAGGAGCGCGCTCGCGAAGTTATCCGACGTACCTTGGAAATTTGCCAGCAGGCGCGCCTGGAACCTTGGCTCGTGGTCATGAAGCGGCATCGTCTGGACAACTTCCTGCTGTCGTATTCGGTCGACGGGTATAGCTTCGCCCTCGATTTTCCCGTCAGCGACCGACGCCGAGAGGATCTGTTTCGTTTGACCACCATTCTCAATGATCTCGTCGTTGAGGCCGGCGGAAAGTTCTATTTTGCGAAGGATTCGGTCGCGCCCCCGTCCGCCATTCGCCGCAGTTTTGGGGACGACGTTCTCGGACGGTTCTTCGCCCTCAAACGCAAGCTCGATCCGGACAGCCTGTTGCAAAGCAATTTGTTTCGACGGGTTTTTGCTCCATTAGAAAAGGCCATTCCGCGCCTAGAGGAAAAACCGCAGGAGCTCGATCAACCCGTCGAATCCGGCGCGAGAGTGCCGCTGTCGGGGCAGGAGCGTCCTTGAAGCGTTTGTTTGCCTTGGTAGGCCTGTTCGGCTGCGTCGATCCTTCCCCCTATGCGGCGCCCCCCACGATCACCACCGAAGTGGACGATTGGCGCGACGAAATCATCTACCAGCTCATGGTCGATCGGTTCGCCAACGGCGACGTGAACAACGACTTCAACGTCAACAATCAACCCGACGTACTCAACAGGTATGTCGGCGGCGACTATCAGGGCGTGATCGACAACGCTGACTACCTAGAAGCCCTCGGAGTAACGGCCGTTTGGGTGAGTCCGATCGTAGCAAACGTCGAAGTCGACGCGGGCGTCTCCAGCTACCATGGATATTGGACGCAGGATTTCAGTTCGGTCAATCCACACTTTGGAAGCATTTCCGATTTCCGGCGCATGGTCGACGAGCTGCATAGCCGCGATATCAAGGTTATTTTGGATATTGTGACCAACCATGTTGGTCAGCTGTTTTACTACGACATCAACCGAAACGGCCAACCGGACACCACCACCTACGGTTCCGGTTCCGTGGATGATCCCTTGAGGATCGTCAGTGAGTGGGATCCTGCCTTTGACGCCGAAGGTATACAAGCCTGGACTTCGTTGGGGGCGTCGGGCCCTGCCCCGCTCGGCTGGGTCAACATGCCCGAAATCAACCGCATTCCGCCGGAACCAGCCGTGTTTCACAACGACGACTGGTACAACCGCAGCGGTCGGGTCACCGACTGGAACGACCTCAACCAGGTCGCTAAAGGCGACTTCCCCGGCGGGCTAAAGGACCTGGATACCACCAATCCGGAGGTGGTGGACGCGCTGATCACCGTTTTTGGCGACTGGATCGCCAACACCAACATCGACGGCTTCCGAATCGATACCGTCAAACACGTAGAACATAGCTTTTGGCAGCAGTTTGCCCCGGCGATGCGCGAAAGAGCGGCCGATCTCGGCAAAGAAAACTTCCTCATGTTTGGCGAGGTTTTCGACGGCAACGATGAATTGTTAGGGTCGTACACCTACGATCAAGAACTGGACTCTGTGTTCTATTTCAGCCAAAAGTTCCAGGTGTTCGATGACGTATTCAAATATGGCGGCCCGACCTCAAAAGTCGAAGATCTGTACGAACAGCGTCAGTTGAACTACGCGTCCGAGGCGCCAGACGGCGGAATCGGCATTCCGCCGCAGCAAGCATTAGTAAACTTCCTTGACAATCACGATGTGCCGCGGTTTTTGTACGATCAACCCGATGAACGAGCCCTGCAGGCTGCAACCACCTACTTGATGACCACCGACGGAATTCCGTGCATTTACTACGGCACCGAACAGGGATTCAACGGTGGAAATGACCCGTCCAATCGAGAGCCTCTCGAATGGTCCGGCATGTCGACGGATGGAGCACTGTTCTCGCACCTCTCAACCCTGTCGAAACTCCGCAAGGCATACGAACCCCTTCGCCGCGGCACTTTCCAGATCCGGTGGTCCTCCGATCGGGTGGCCGATGAGGAAGACGCACATGTCCTGGCATTTGAACGGGAAGGAGCCGACTTCTCCGTGTTGGTCGTGATCAATACGGCGGACCATGGCCTCGGCCACACCCGTTTCGAAGACTCAGACATGCCCGTTTCCTTCGACCCAGGAACCACGTTGAAGGTGGTTTTCCCTATTGGCGACGATCGCGAATTCGAAGTGGAAAGCGACGGCACCCTGCGCATCGAGGTCGACGCCTGGGAGAGTTTGGTGCTCGTTCCTGCCGATCGGGTGGCCGCCTTATAGCGTTCACCTGGGACACACTGGGACGTCGAGTTCGGAACTTTGCCGCGTCTAAGGGGTCGACGCGGCGGAGGTGAACATGTGGTGGATGGTTTGGGTGAAGGTCGCCTGGGGAACGTGCATGCCCGTTGCCCCCAGCGGTTGGGCCGTAGTGGTAGACCTTCGGTGCTCACCTGTGGAGGCAAATGTCGGAAATTTTGTCGACTTTCAGGTGGTGAACACGGGCGACTACGCCTGTTGGGGCGGTGGGGTACGATCCGAAAATACGACAGAACCCTCCACACTTTACGCGGACGCCGGATGGATGGGCCAGATAGAAGTGAGCCCATCGCTCGAAAAGACCGACCGCACCTGCGAATACCAACACAGGACCGACTGGGGCACCACCGAAACCCGCACAGCAGCCGTCTATCGTGTGGACGCCAGAAACTTACGGCCAGGGCGCTATTTCATCGGCTACGCCGAAATAGAACTAGGCGGTGACGAGTCGCCCGTGGACTGGCCTCGTGGCCTTACACCACTGAGCCCGCACCATCGGAACCGCGAGACGAATGAGGGGTCGCTGTTGTTCCGCCAGGTCCCGTCGCTGCCTCAAGACGGGGCAACGGGCGCTGCGACACCCTGGAGCGCCGGTTGGATCGCCTTGAGCCCTTCGACCAGGCGTATCCACGTGATCTGGCGGGACGATGTCGCCGTGTGGTTCTCGGGGACAACGATGGACTGGGAGACCTTGTCCGGGTGGTGGACGACCGCGGAGCCCTGCCCGAAGGGACATGTTCTACGTGAACAATCGAAAATTGGGATGATGGGCACACACTGGCCGGAGTCCCTTCAATGGCGCACCGGCGATACGACGCGATGGTGCGAGCGGCTGACCGACGGCGTCAAGCAGGGCCCGTGGACCATAACCGCACAAGACGGCGCCGTTGCACTGGGCTGGATGCAAAACGACGTGAAGACCGGAGACGAGTTTGTATCGCTCCCAGCCTCGATTGGCGGTTTCCTGGTGTTCCACCACACAACAGATCGCCCGGGACACTTCCGCCACCCGGACGGTAGCCGCGATGACGAGAGTTACTTTCGGTTCTACCTAGAACACCATCCACCCTGGGCGCCCGGAGGCGAGATCGCGATCGGCCCCCCCCATTGGCAATCGCCCTAACGAATCGTGCAAACCCCCAATTCCACGGCTTTGTCCATAAAGAACCGCGCTCGCTTCCAATTTTCGTGGGTGCGATCCAGATGTCCAAGCCCCATCTCGCGAAGAGCCGCTTGCAATTCCGGTTGTCCGCCATTGAACATGAAATCCGAGGTAGTTTCCTCGCATTCCGCGAAAATCTCCTCCTCGGTCAGCTCAATGACCGGCAGCTCCGCAGGCGCCATCGGTTCATTGCGCGCAAGGCGATCCTCGTCGATCAACGACGACAAATCGTTTGCGGCCGCATCACGCTGTGTGAGGGAGGTCAGCCCAAACATCGCTTGAATGTGCGCTAACGGCGACGTGTGGTCGAAAACGGTGTCCGAAAGATGCGCTTCCTTCACCCAAGGCCCAGCCAAAACCGCCGGAATTCGGAAACCGAGCTGGTCGAATCCCTCCGCCGCGCGCTCGTCCGCCGCCGTGCCTGGAACCACATGATCGAAAAAACCGCCGGCCTCATCGTAATAGAGCAGCATCATCAGTCGGTTCCATTGGGGCGATGTCGCAAGCGCATTGTGGATGCTGCCGATGAACATCTGCCCCAGCATCGGGTGATGAGGAGGATGATCGTCGTTCAAAGCCGCTCCTGGCTCCACCATCACGACTTGATCGAGGCTGCCGCTCGCAGCATCCTGATAGAAAAACTCGATCGGTTTCAACCGATCGCCAAACCTACCGAACAACGCCAACATGGGAAGATCCGTGTAGTAGTACGACCACGAAATTCCCGCCTCATCCAACAAATCCCAGATGGTCAAGCAGGTATACAATCCGCCTTCTGGGAAGGAATTGCCGAACTGTCCCTGATTTTGAGCCGCATGGGCGTAGCAACGGTTGGGCCACGTGCTGGTCAAAAGGCTCGAAAACCAGCGTTGACACAGCGCATACCGGTCTGCCATTGCATACGAAATCGGCTGCTGTGCGCGGTTCAAATACCCCATCACCAACTCACCGCTGCCACCGCGGCTTTCCTGAAAAGCCTTCACAAAACCCATATTTCCGTCGGACATTTGGAGTCGGCTGGCGTCCCAACCGTGTGGCGGATCGGACACACAGCTCCCACCCGACAAAAAGCTGGCGATCCAATTGCCATCTAAGTCCGGATTGCCGTGCGAGGACAACAGTCCATCCACGGCCCGCCCCTCGAGCAACGATAGCGAGCCAAACACATGGTCGAACGAACGATTCTCCATCATGCACAGCACGATGGTGTCGAGCGTGCCCGGACCACTGTTGACTTGAGGATCTGGCTTGCAGGCGGACAAACCCGCGGTAGCTCCTAGGCCTTTAAGAAAGTCGCGGCGCGGCAGCGTGACGGACATGAGTCGCCCCCGCCCGGAAATTAGCCGGCGCCGCAAAGACTGTCAGAAAATATATAGTCAACCAATTTACTATTCACGATGCGTGATTTCACGCCGATCTGCGCGATTTCACGCAGGAGCAAAGCAGGCACACCTGCATTTATTCGCTTGTGCCCTACACACTTCGCAAGCGCATCGTTGGCACACGACTTGCTCTCGTCCGAGCGGAGGCCATATGCAACCTGATGAATTTGATCGCCAACCGTTTCTGGTCGTCCTCGGCATGTTCGGCGCCGTCGTACTAATTCAGCTTACAACGATATTTTTCTACTGGTCAACCTAAGACGCCTCAGGAGTTCTGCTCCAACCATGCGTTGAGGTCTTCCTTTCGGACGGTTGCAAACGCACGCCACAATTCGCTGGCGAGGTACTTAGTGCCTGCCTTATCTCTCCGCTTGCGCGCGCGTAAGTAGTCATTGATCGTACGATCCCCATCCTTGCGAACGGTGGGCTCTCGAAGGTTCATCACCAAGGTCGTACGTCCGCGACTCGTTCCACCATGTTTCATGTGAATGGTGCCGTCCGCGTCGACCGCCGTCACAATTGCGACGTGCGTCAGCTCATCATCCAGCTTCTTATTTTCATTGCGGTCGTGGGTATTGTCGAAAAATACCAGGTCGCCAATGTTGGGGATTTTGCGTCGGTGAATGGCACCCGCATCCCCCGCCTTTTCCCAAAGCTGCCGAGTACCGCCTCGAAGCGGGATTCCCGCCCTACCGTACACAGCGCAGACGTAGCCACTGCAGTCGTCCGGAAAGTCCTCCGGCGCATGGTCTAAATAATAATCCGCGGCGGCAAGGACTTTTCGCTGATCTATGGTCGACTTCTTCGACTTCTTTGGCGGGCGCGCCTCCGGCGTAGGTGATGTTTCTCCCTCGATTACCGCCTGAAGCGGGTCAAGCGGTCGCCCCACCGAGGCAAGAGGACCCGGGAATTGCGCCAAAGATGCGGCGCAACCTGTCGAAAGTAGCAGAAACAGGAGGGGAATGCGCAAGGGGAACGCTCAGGGAGCGAAGGAGGGACTCTCAGTATAGCGCAGATCGTCGCGGGTGCGAGGGCCAAACCTCACTGTGGCGATCACGGTTTACGCGGTTGCCGCGGAGGCGTAGCATACGGCTTGCGTGGAGGAGCGGTGGTCATTCTCGGCCTCGGTGATGGTGTGGACGCAGCGGCGGCATTGGTGATCGATAACCAGTTAATCGCCGTCGAAAGCCAGGAACGACACGATCGCACCCCACGATCGCGCGCA
>SYKL01000122.1 GCA_005797785.1 Pseudomonadota bacterium
CGACGGCGACGGGCAGCAAGAGTTTGCGCTCGCCCAGACCGACGAAATGGTGCTCTTGGAAAGCGATCTCTCGGTGCAATGGACGGCGCCGATCAGCGACTTCAGTGGACTTGCCGGTTCGACCTCGTGGGACATCAACCTCGATGGGGTTCCCGAGGTGATCTACGCCGACGAGGTCGACATCCTCGCGTTTGACGGGACGAATGGGGAGGTAGTGCTGCGGTTCTCCGATCACGAATCCTGGACCGCCGCCGAGACCCCGGCGGTCGCGGACGTCGACGGCGACGGCCAAGGGGAGCTGTTGTACACCTCGAATGGCAGCTACAGCGGGTTGACCGTCATCGGCGGAACGGATGGGGATTGGCCTTATGCAAGGCCCGTTTACAACCAAGCGTCATATTCCAGCACCAACATCAACGACGACCTGAGCATTCCCGCAAATCCTGAAGTCCCTTGGTTGTCCGAGGCGAATCTCTTCCGCGGCCAACCTTCCGAGGTGTATGTGTCCGGCATCGCCAGCCTCACGGTAGAAATCACGGACGCCTGCGTGCTTTCCTGTGAGTCCGATAGCGGCATGATCGCCGTTCAGGTGTGGAATGAGGGCACCATGGCGGCGAACGCGGTGGTCACCATTCTCGACGACGCTGGCAATGAACTCGCCGAATCGGTGTTGAACTCAGTTCCCGCGGGCGGTTCGGCCGAATTTACCGTCGAACTTCCGATCAGCGCTTTCTCGGGTTCCATCGAGGCGGTGGTTGCCTCCTCCTCCGAAGACTGCGATCCCAGCGACAATTCGCACGTTTGGACAAATGTCGGATGTCCCTGATTCTGAGCATTGGGCTCCTCGCATGCGTTTCCCCACAGCTCGAGCCAACTTCCACAAAGCCGGTGGTCCTGATCGTGCCGCCCAAGGCCTCCGAGCCCCAGGTGGGAGCACCGGTAGTGAGCCTCGAAGTACGTGATCAGGAGACCATCGTCCGTTGGGAGGGGCAGGAGATCCCCGCTGGCAGCGACTTGAAGGTCGAGTTCGCAAGTAAGAAAGCGAAACATCCGGGGGTCGAGGTGGTCCAACAGGCCGCCCCCGAGCTCGAATACCGAAAGGTGATCGAGCTCATGGACGCATTGGTTTCTGTTGGCTTCACCGACGTGAAAATCGAAACGTTCCCGGGCCCCAAATAGACAAGCGACTTTACCATATACGGATCCGGCCACGCCGTCGAATGCGACGCGGCAGCGGACGAAAGGGCATGCCCTGGTCGATCGATTGACGCGCCCGGTGGCGCAGCCCAGAATCGGCACACGGAGGTTTCCCATGCCACTCGACCGCTCCACTTTCTTGTTCCTCGCTGCCAGCTTGGCCGCCGGCTGCGACGGAGGCGCCGGCACCGGGGCCGGTGATACCGACGTCAGCGAAGATTCCGGTGATACCAGTGATACCAGCGACACGGAGGACACTGGCCTGGACTGCCTCGGCGACGAAGGAACGCCGGACTGCGGGTCCCTCCCCGACACTTGCGATGAATGGCAGGTCGGCATCTGCGAAAGCGCGGGTGACCTGTACAAAGCGGGCGTCGTACAAGGGATTGTGGAATGCCTCACCGACTCCCAATGCGGCGACCCCAACGCCTACGGATGCACCGAACAAGCCGCTTTGGCCGCTTGCCCCGACGAAGAGGCGGACACGGTGTGCGACACCATTGTCGATGCCTGCCCTTCCGCAGACTACGCCGAATGCCAACAATGGCTCTCCGGCATGACCCCCAACGGCCGCCAGGCGATGGCGGACTGCATGACCCCCGAGCAATTTTGCGACTACGGCTTCTACACCTGCTCCGAAGGATTGAGTTTCTAAGCCGCCATGTCGGGCCCACCCCCTGCACCGCCGTGGGCCCGCGCTTTGACGCGCATTGGGGTCACCGGAACCAACGGGAAGACGAGCACCACCTGGATGATCGCCGCGATCCTCCAGGCGGAAGCCCCTCCGGTGGTTCGCACCTCGACGCTCGGGTCCTGGATCGGCGATGAACGCCTAGAACTCCCACTGGACTACTCCGGTTTCTTGCGGACGTTGCGCACCGGGGTCGATCGCGGCGGGCGGTATGCGGTACTGGAGCTCACCAGTGAAGCCTTAGCGCACGGCTTTTGCAAAGCTTGGCCGTGCCAGATCGGTGTATTTACCAACCTCACCGAAGACCACCTCAAATTCCACAAGACGTTCGAGCACTATCTCGCGAGCAAAGCGCAGTTGTTTCTGTCGCTCCTCCCCAACGGAACCGCGGTGTTGAACGCCGATGATCCGTGCTCGGACCTTCTGGCCGAAGTCGTGCCCCCGCACGCAAGGGTGCTGCGGGCGGGCTTTCGGCAAGACGCTCCCGTCCGCGGCAGCAACATCCGCGTGAGTGTAGGAACTACCTCCTTTTCGGTGGATGGAGAGCTTGGATCTGCGGACGTTCGGATTCCACTGATCGGACGGGTGTTCGCCGCCAATGCCCTGGCGGCCATCGCAGCAGCCTCTGCGCTTGGAATCCCTCTCGAACGCTCGGTATCGGCATTGGCCACCTTTCGGCCTCCACCGGGACGTTTTGAGGTGGTACACACCTCTCCCACCGTGATCATCGATTTTGCTCATACTCCCGATGCGATGGCGCGAACGGTCACGCAAGCGCGGGAGCTGTGCACCGGAAAGCTGTGGTTGGTGTTTGGCGCCGGCGGAAACCGTGACGCCGAAAAACGACCGCGAATGGGTTCTGCTGCGGCATCCGCCGATCGCATCGTGCTCACCAGCGACAACCCCCGCGACGAGTCCGCAGAAGCGATCGCCACCGCAATACGCGCGGGATTACAGCATCATACCGGGGTTTCCGTGGAATTGGACCGCTTCGCCGCCATCCGGTTGGCGCTGCAAGGAGCGGCCCCCGACGATTGGGTGCTGATCGCGGGCAAGGGTCATGAAACGGGCCAGGAGATCTCCGGGATCCTCCATCCGTTTTCGGACCACGACGCCGTTCAGGCCTGTCTCAAGTAGTCAACCTCCTTGACTACTACTTCGGTACCAAGACGTACATCAGCACGCTCTTGGCCTTGGGGGAGCGCTTTTTCGCGCATTCCTGATGGGGCCCGGGCTCAAGGATGCTCACCACATCCACAAATCGCTCCATCCCAGGTTCCGCGCGACGAAAGCCGTCATCCTCAGCCGTCCATCCCGCCCCCAACAACGTCGCCATCGCGGGGCGGACTTCTTCGGGAGGAAGCTCCAAAGTACCCGCTTCCCAAGACAGGTGGGCACCACTGATCGGATATACCCGCCCCTCGCAAAAACGCTCCAACCCCACGGGAGCAGGCATTCCAAGCACATCCCCATCGGCCACCAGCACCAAAGGATCCCCGAACGCCACCGCCATCGCCATCAGCCACATGCCGCCCCCCAAGGAAAGGGTAGCCCATCCAGGATGATTCCCCAAATCGGAACGCATCAGCGTCGCCGCACGGCCGCGTACAACACTCTGCAACATCGGAAGCCGCCCGACGTCGGCTACATAAAGCGAGGTCCGGAGACCCGCTCCCTCTTTTGGGGAGTTCCTTTTTGGAGTTTTGTACTATGAAATACCAGACACTGGTCCTGAGCCTATTGGCTTCCGGTTGCGTCTTCCTGCCCGATGACGACAACGACGGGGAGGAACAACAGGCTTTCCTGCGCGACACCGCCGAAGACGACGAAGACACCCAGGTCGACGACACCGAAGCACCGCAAGACACGGAAGAGTGGCAAGATACGGAAGAAAGCCAGGACACTGGCGACTGGGAAGACACTGGCGACTGGGAAGACACCGAAGATTGGGAAGACACCGAAGATTGGGAAGAGCCCGAAGACTGGCAGTTGACCGTACACAACACCTCGGGCGTCGGTTTCGACTACGTCTACATCTGCTTCGACGACCAAAGTCTGGATTGCGTCGAAGCCCCCGCCCTGGCCTCAGGGACGACGACCACCATCGCTTCCGACCGGTTTGACGTCTATCAGGTGGGCGTTTTCGGATACGATAGCAGCCGAGAACAGTGGTATTACGCCGCCGATGACGCATTCTATCCCGAGGGCGGTTCAACCTCTCACATCGCCGTAGCCGACCTTGGCTGTGGAATGTACCAAGGCAGCGAGTTTTACATCACCTTCCACCAGACCGCCGTATACCCGACCAAGCTGTCGGGCAGCATGTGGGACTC
>SYKL01000123.1 GCA_005797785.1 Pseudomonadota bacterium
CCATCCTCGCAGTCACCCCCGCGAGGCACCCAACCCGCGGGCGAAGGAGGTATACATTGGGGTCCAACGCCCGTTCCAGCGCCATACCCGTCTTCATCGGCATCGGCAAACCACACCGAGGTGGGGTTCACGTCGATATCGCTGTCCAAGCAATCGGTTGCATCGCTTACATAGTCACTCGGCTGAAAGCAATCCTGCAATGAATTTCCGAGATCGCCATAGGCGTCGCCGTCGGTGTCCGCATACCACGTCAAGGCATCAACGGAATCGGCATAAGGATTTCCATCGCAGTTCCAGTCCGTCACATCGCAATACTCATCGACACCGGGATGAACATCCGCATCGGCGTCATCGCAATCCTCCGCCACCAACACCGAATCGGGTGGAGCCTCACATCCCACAGACGACAGCAAAGGATCGCCATAGTTATCGCCATCGCTGTCGATGAACCAGATCGTGTCGGGATTTTGTTGTGCAGCCGCATCATCGCAGTCGCCGAGCGCACGCGCCCAGAGTGGATCCGGGGGTTCACACAGTTGGAGAACCTCGTCCTCTACCCCCCAATTATCCTCATCCAAATCTTGATACCATATGGTTTCCGGATTCAGATCTGCATCGTTGTCGCCGCAATCTTCTGCATTGCTTACATACCCCCCCGGGTTCAAACAACTCTGCAATTCAACAAACGGATCGCCGTACCCATCGGCGTCGTGATCGCGGTACCAAGTCAGGATGTCGGCCGGATTATTGTAGGCTTGACCATCACAATCGCGATCCGCCGTATCGCAACTTTCTAACGCCCCCGGGTAGGCCAGCGGGTCGGTGTCATCGCAATCGCCCGAGGTCGCCACATGTTCTTCCGGAGCTTCACACGCCAACACCGGGGTTGCACCGAAACCATCCCCGTCGCCATCGGCATAAAAGGTCGTCACATCGATCGCGCCGACGGTCGCACTGCCGTCGCAATCCCAATCGACGTCGTCACAATACTCCGAAACACCCGGATGCACGAGGTCATTGGAGTCATCGCAATCGGAACCATCGGCGATCCAATCCGCCGGACCGTCACAGGCCACTACCGGACTGTCGGAATCGCCAAATCCATCCTGGTCCAAGTCGGGATGCCAGGTTTCGGCGTCCGCCGAGTCCGAGCCGTCCGCCGTGCCGCTACAATCGTTGTCGAGTGAATCCCCGCACACTTCCGATGCAAGCGGATGAATGGCATCGTCGGCATCGTTGCAGTCCCCGCCGTTGAGCACATGGTCCGGTGGCGCCTCACACTGGGTAACAGAAATCGCTGGATTTCCCGACTGATCGCCATCGGAGTCCAAAAACCACGTGGGAGCGTCGACCGCGTTTGCATCCGTCAGGTCATCGCAATCGTTATCGAACCCGTCGCACACCTCCTGGGCATCCGGATGAATTTCGTCGTTTGCATCATCGCAATCGCCGCCATCTTCGACATATCCGGGGCCCGGCGAAACGCAGGAGTGGACCTGGTCCAGTGGCGTTCCAAATCCATCGCCATCCGTGTCCAAGAACCAAGAATCAACGCCATCTTCATCGACATCGGCATCGCAGTCGTTGTCCTCACCATCGCACAATTCTGGAGCACCCGGATACCGATTCGACTCCAAATCGTCGCAGTCATCTCCTATGAAAACCGCATTTTGTGGCGGATCGCACGAAACTTGTTCGCCGTCTCCGTGGCCATCTCCGTCGACGTCCGAGTAATAAACGATGCCGTCGATCGGCTCCTCATCGGTGTGGTTGTTGCAGTTATTATCGGCCTGATCGCAGACTTCGTCCGCTCCAGGATGGATGCCTTCATCCCCGTCGTTGCAGTCCCCCGCAACGGTGACTTTTCCTGCAATGGGGTCGCACGACCAAACGCCTTCTTCCTCCTCGCCAAAACCGTCGTCGTCGTTGTCCGGGTAGTACAAATCGCCAGCCTGATCGTCGACCGCACCATTGCAGTCGTTGTCGAGGCCGTCGCAGACTTCGTCAGCATCCGGGTTCACCGATGCATTTTCGTCGTCGCAGTCCTCATTCGAATTGACCCCATCGCCATCGGCGTCTGCACCGGCAACTGGATCGCCATTGCATGCAAACCCCAACAACAAGCACCACAAACCGGCGCGACCCATCCATCCTCCATGTAGAAGGAGGATGCGTCAACCGTTCGAAGAACTCAAGGGAAAAGAGGCTCCTGCCCCGCAGGCCCGGACAGCTAACCGAGACGACCCACTGCAAGCTCGAAGACCGACGCCAGGCCATGGGCGGCGCGGCCGGCATTTTCGGTGACTTCCTCGTGGGTTAGCGGCCCCCGGGCGAGTCCCGCTGCGCGATTGGAGACCACCGCAACCGCAGCAGCGGGCATACCGGATTGTGCCGCAGCCAAAATCTCCGGGACCGTGGACATCCCCACTACGTCGGCGCCCATGGCGCGCAACATCCGGATTTCGGCCGGGGTTTCGTAGGAGGGTCCCATCATGGCTGCATAAACCCCTTCAACCATCGGTACACCTGCCTCTTTGGCGGAGGCTAGCAACACTTCCCGCAGCTGCGGATGGTGCGCGAAGGTCAGGTCCGGAAAACGAACGGCCCCCCAAGCGGGACCTCGCAGCGGGTTTTCTCCTTGCAAGTTGATGTGATCGGCCAACGCGACCAATGCGCCGGGCTCGAGGCCCGCGGCGATCCCTCCCGCGGAACAGGTGAGCAAAAGCTGCTTTACACCCCAGCGATGCAATGCCCGAACTCCGCGAACGACCTCGTCCGGCGAATATCCCTCGTACATGTGCACGCGCCCGGAAAGCAGGAGCACTTCTCGATGACCCAGCTGCCCTCTATAGACTCGCCCAGCATGCCCGACCACCGTCGATACCGGCAGCCCGAGCTCGGCGGACGGAACCTCCGCCACCACGTGCGCGCGCTCAACCACAGGACCAAGGCCAGAACCCAACACAATCGCCGTCGGAGGCGCATCGCCAAAGGTTGCCTGCAGGCGCTTGGCGACTTCGTTCACCGGTTTCTCTTCGGGGTGCATGAAAATCCTCTCAGTCCACCTAATTCGGTTGAGCACAACGGCCCAGAGCGCTAAGTGGCGTACCGAGTGCTCCCATTGGGACCGAGGCCATATTGTTCGACGAAACTCCTCTAAAAATGGTTGATAATCGCGCCGCACTGGAGGATCTCGCCGCAAGGCTGAGCGCTGCAAAAGTGATCGGCGTCGACACCGAAAGCGATTCCTTCCATCACTACCAAGAGAAGGTTTGCCTGATCCAATTCTCGGATCCAGAGACGGACTACATCGTGGATCCGTTGGCATTAGACGGCGATCTTTCTCCCCTCGCACCCGTGTTCGCCGATCCTGGCATCGTCAAGGTTTTCCACGGCGCCGATTACGATATCGTCTGCATGAAGCGCGACTTTCACTTTGAGTTTCGAAACATTTTCGATACCATGGTGTCGTCCCAACAGTTGAATGTCGCCAAAATTGGCCTCGGCGACTTGGTGGAGCGGTTCTACGGCATCGAGCTCGAAAAGAAGTACCAACGCCATGATTGGTCCGAGCGCCCCCTGTGGCCAGAGCACATCGAATACGCCCGTGGCGATACCCATTGGCTGATTTCGCTGCACGAAATCCTGACCCGCAAACTGGCCAAAGCGGGAAGACTGGAACGCGTTCTGGAGGAGTGCAGGCTCTTAGAACAACGCGAATGGGAAGGCCGCAGTTTTGATCCCGATGGCTACCTCCGGGTAAAAACGCGAGGAAAAGTCCTCGATGATACTGCAAAGCGCGTTCTGCGCCGACTGTACCACTTCCGCGATGAGCAGGCACGACGCGCGGATCGTCCACCGTTCAAGGTGATCCCCGACGAAGTTCTCGTAGAAGTCGCGATCGCACAACCGATCGACGACAACGGCCTGGATCGCTTATTCCCTCGCGCCAAAAGCGCTATGAAACGACGCTTTGGTGCTGGGTTCCTCGCCGCAGTGGAAGGCGGACTCGCCGACGATTTTCCGATTCCCACCGGCAAAGCGCGGCGCCAGGCCCCGGGCGGCCCCCCTTCTCGACTGTCTGCTCGTGCAGCAGAGCGAGCGATGGAAGCCCTTAAAGATTGGCGAAATTCGCTGGTGGCGCGCACCGCCGATCTCAATCCCATGGCCGTTGCCGCGAACGGCACCCTCAAGAGCATCGCACGGATGCGACCGATCAACCTCGAGGAACTCGCGAGAGTACCCGATGTACGCCAATGGCAGGTGGAAGCCTACGGTCCCGCGATTCTGGACGTGCTAGAGCGCATCGCGCCGGTCGCCCAGCTAGGATCGCTCGATGACGAGCAGGAACCCACCGAAAAACGAAAACGACGCCGGCGCCGTTAGCCCGCCGCTGCACCCTCTTCGCGGTCCAAAACGCGCTGAACGTCAGGATGCACCTGGTAGAGCGTTACCACGTTCCCGAACGTATTTTTCCACTGGCGCACCCTTTCGCGGCTGACATCAAACTCGGTCGCGATCACCTGACCCGAGTCACCTTCAGCCAATAACGCCAACAATCGTCGGAACCGATCGGCGCTATACCGCTTGATGAAGTTGCGCGCGATCCGCTCCCGGCTACGGGAAGGGGCCATGTTCGCCTCCACGGCGGTTGTGCCCGATCTCCATTGACGCGTCAAGTTTCGGAGGAGCGATGTCCGGTGTCCACGGAGAGTCCCCCAGGACCAACCGACTCATTCGCGAGACTAGCCCTTATCTGCTTCAGCACGCCCACAATCCCGTCGACTGGTTCCCATGGGGCGAAGAAGCGTTCGCGAAAGCGCGCTCCGAGAACAAACCGATCTTCTTGTCCATCGGGTACGCGGCCTGCCACTGGTGCCATGTGATGGAACGCGAGTCGTTTAACGATGAACAACTTGCGTCTTACCTAAATGCTCACTTCGTTCCCATCAAAGTCGACCGAGAGGAACGCCCCGACGTTGATGGGATCTACATCACCGCCTTGCTGGCGATCAATGGGCAAGCCGGCTGGCCAGCGAGCCTGTTCCTCTGGCCCGATCTACGCCCTTTTGCTGGAGGAACCTACTTTCCTCCTGAACCTCGGCAAGGGATGTCGTCCTTTCTGGAGATCCTGATGCACGTGCACCAGATCTGGCAAAACGACCGTGCCTCCCTCGACGTGGCCGGCAACCAGCTCCGAGACGCCATCGCCAATCCCAACTCGATGCCCGGCCCCGAACCTGGCAACTCCGGCTTTCGACGCGCCGTTCATGCGCTGGTGGCCCGAGTAGACGCCCAACATGGCGGCTTTTCATCGGGTCAAAAGTTCCCGCAGTGTCCGCAATTGGAGCTGCTGTTGCTCGGTGCGAGCGAAAAGGTTGCACAAGCGCACGAGCGCCTCCGCCTGACGCTCAACGCCATCGATGCGGGAGGGCTACAAGACCACCTTGGCGGCGGCTTTCATCGCTATTGCGTGGATCGTGAATGGACGGTACCCCATTTCGAAAAGATGCTGTTTGACAACGCTCAGTTGTTGCGTATTTTTGTACGTTCAAGCTCGATTGCGTTGTCGCTCGGCGATCGGGAGGCCTCCCGCGCCGATCTTCGGGTCGTTCGAGATACTGCGCACTACCTCCTTCGGGATCTCTTCGACAAAACAGGCCTGTTCTGGTCCAGCGAAGATGCCGACGATCCAGGCGGCGAGGGCCACTTCTACACCTTCACCGCCGAGGAAGCCCGAACGATCCTCGGCGACGGGCCCCTGCCTTACGGGATTTCAACCCATGGAAATTTCGAAAACGGGCGCAACGTACTCACCGCGAGGACCGGGCGGCCCAGCAAGGCCACGCGCGAACGCCTTTTGGAAGCCCGCAATCGCCGCAAGAGACCAGCCATCGATACCAAACACGTGGTCGCATGGAACGGCCTCGCCCTGGGCGCGCTGGCCGAAGCCGGCCGCCTGTTCGGCTCAGACGACTGGATTTCCGCCGCCAAACGCTGTGCCAATGCCGTCTTGGCATCGCGAACCGAAACCGGTCTACTGCCTCGACTGGTCGGCGGCAATGCACCAGGAATCCTCGAAGATCAAGCGTTTGTGGCCGATGCGTTGCTGGACCTGTACCAAGCGGATCCGGGGAACCCTGGCTGGCTGGAAGCCGCCGCCAACCTTGCGGAAGCCGCACTGCACCACTTCTGGGACGCCGAACAGGGTGGTTTCTTCCAGACACAAGATCGGCCCGATCTCTTGGTTCGCCGTAAGGAACTTCAGGATGGAGCCGAACCATCCGGTGCCGGCCGAATGGCCGAGGTGCTGCGCCGCCTGGAGCTATGTGGCCATTCGAGTGTATCAAGCCCCCTCCGCCAACAATTGGCCATTTGTGGTGGATTCATGGAGAGACACGGCTTTGCAACACCGGAGTTGTGGGGGGTCGCCCGAGGAATCGCCGCCCAACCGCGCACGCTGGTGATCGCGGGTGCCGCAGATCACCCGATCACCCAACAGTTTCTTATGGTATGGAACCGGACTTGGCGACCGCACGCCATGGTGGGGATCGCGGATCCGCGGCTCGCCGCCCGCTTTCCGTGGTTCGACCAAAGGTCAACCGGTCCAAACGGCGCTCCGATCGCCTACCTTTGTCGCCAATCGATCTGCGAGCGTCCGATTTTCAGGCCCGAAGACCTGGCAGCCGCTCTCGGCACCTCTCCCGTAGGCCGCACGCACCCCTAGAGCCTCGTCGCGCACCTGCACCAAGCCACGACCATCGCGCTGACGTGCGTGCCTCCACGACCCCCACAGGCTTCAGCGCGAGGCACTTCGCCTGAGTTCAACGTTGCGCTCCCAGCACACGCGGCGCCGCTCCAACAACCACTGCGCCACCGGGCCGAAAACCTCTTTATCTGCATCCGACGCGTGAAGAGAGTCCAAATGCCCATAATGCGCAGGCATCTCCAGGATCTCCCGATCGCCGGACCACCAATCCAGCGCTTCCAACGCGGACTCCGGAGGACACACTGCATCGCCGGCCCCGACACCAACCAATAAGGAACCCTCCGAAGCCAACTTCAACGCTTCCAAGTAGTCGAACTGTCCAGTGCGATCGACCAGCCGACCCGTCGACCACCAACGTTCAAACTGCCGAAGCAGGCCAAGCGGCAAATCCTCGACCGCATGGTGAGCAGCGCCGCGGAGCCGCGAACCCGACGAAGTTCCCGGTCGAACGTGGCTTGCCAGATCACGTCGCTCGTCGATCCAGGGCGCCACCGCAGGCCCCAGTTTACGAATCGGAATCCGCCAATGCGCAGGCAGCAACGAGGCCAATTGCGCCAAACGCCGGGCACCGGATCGCGGCGCTTCAAAACGCACCGCGGCATTCAACGCGACCAAGCCCGCCAGATCCTCCGCGTTGCGCGCGGCAAACGCAAGTCCAAGCTGCCCGCCGAGCCCATGTCCAACAAAAAATGCCCGAGGGAAGCCGGAGTGTTCCCGCACCACCGCCATCGCGGCGGGAAGATCGTGATTGACCACATCGTCAAAGCAAAAATCGGTCGAAGGTTTTGGAGGGATCGCATCCACATCGCCACGGTGCGCCAACAAGTACACCGCAAACCCCGCTCGACTTAAGGTGGCGGCGATCGTCGGTCCCGTCCCATAACGAAACGCATCTGGCGAACACCCCAGCGCGTGTGCCAAGACCACCGGCTCTCCGGAACCTCCGGGGCGAGGCTCGATGTAAAACACCGGTGCCTGCCAACCGTCCTCGGTTCGATAGTACTTCCGTACCAGAGGAGGCGGCGCTGGCGCATCCAAATAACGCTCGCGCGACGCCGGATGCAGCGCACGCCAAGTGGCGGCCGCTGCAAATTGGCCTAAGGAGGCCGCAAAGGCTCGGGCGGGAGGCGCGAAGCGGGTCTTTTTCCGGTATGGAAGGAGCATATTCCGGCGGGGGAGACGGAGCGGGGGAAACGGCGGAGGAAAAGGAGGGTGCGGACTTCGTGCTGGGCCGCCCGAGCCTCGGTGCGGCTAAAATAAAAGTACACGACATTTTCGAATGATGCAAAGGACAACTAAAAAATCGTCCGTTACCTCAGGTGATGTCGAGGGTTTTCTCTTGACATGTCAACAATTCATAGGACGAAACAGCGCGTACATCCCGCGATACCAACAAACCCGCTCCCGTGGCCGACCGTCGTGATAATTTTTGCGACGGCCCTTGGAAGTCCCGGGCCGGAGGCGCAAACAAGAAGGCCGAGCGGGGCCTCGCCACCGCATCAGGCAAAAGCTGCCGCGAACCGGGGATATTCAGCACCCGCAAGCGACTGCAGCCGCTTTCACTGAATCCGGGCGCTCTTTTCCAGGGCGTCCACCCACCCTTGGAAGAATTCCGTCTGACGCTCCCGGGTCAGGTACATCCGAACGCCTTCTTTCTGGGCTTCATACTCGGACTCATCGGGAACCTTGCGATCGGTGAGCATGCCCACATACAGCACCTCGCCGGACACATACAC
>SYKL01000124.1 GCA_005797785.1 Pseudomonadota bacterium
GCTGATTACGAATCAGCTGCTCTGCCACTGAGCTATCTCGGCGCGCGGGTCCATCTTATTGGATCGGCCTCCGGTGGTCAAGCGGCCCAGGATTTCCCTTGTTGTCTGGACCACGCGTCGCTGTGGAAGTCCCTTGTCGGGCGCGGGAGGCTGCGGTAAACTGCGGTTCCATGCGAAACCTGATTTTGTTGGGCTGTCTTTGGTCGGGGCTGGCGTTCGCGGAGGAACCCGTAGGTGTAGATACACCTATTGTAGTGGACCTTCAAGAAGTCATATTGGTACCCGAGTTTACGCCGGGCACGACGAGCGAGTTCTCGCTGGCGTTCATGCTTCAGGAGCGCGTGATCGAGGCGCTGGAAAGCGCTGGAAACGTGGTTCTCACCGGTGACATGGTAGAGCCGATCGTTGGGCCGTTGATCGCGTGCGCCGATGTGGAAGCATGCCCGGTCAACGAATTGAGGAAATTGCCCGCACGGTTTGCGTTGGTGGTTCGAGTGGTGCGAACCGAGGGCATCATCACCGCCGAATACTCCGTGGTGGATCGCGCGAGCGGCAACTCCATGGAGAAGGGGAAACTTCTGGTTGTTCCTGGGCAGGAGCAGGATGCGGTTTCGAGGCTGGTGCCCGCGGCTGAGTCATCCACCGAATCCTTAGGGCCGACCTCCCCGGCAGAGCTGGCGTCGGCGCCAGGGATCGCCACCGAATCGAAAGCCCCGAAAGTGCCGCCTCCCGAGAAAGATCCGGTTCCTCCGCTCGTTCCACCGGAAGGAGATCCGGTCGGCGAGCGAAAAGACCCGGTGGGGCCGCCGATCGAGGACCCGCCGTCGGAGCCGGCTCTGGATCCACTGGCAGCAAAGTCCGATTTCGAAAAGCGCTTGGAGGAGGCGGGCCTGCAGCCTCGGCACCTGCTGGGCGCAAAAAAGAGCTTCAACAAGACGAAACTCCCGCCGCGAAAGTGGTTCTTCCGGAATTCGCCGCACGCGGGTCGGTTGATCATCGAGGTTCGCGGCGGCATCGGGCTGGGTGACGTCGATCGGGCGGCCGATGTTCGTGCGTATGGCGCGACGGACGGCGACACCTGGACGCAGACGGGTGATTGGTTCCAAGAAGGGCCCAAGAAAAATCTCCGCGTTCGAGGCGGTGTTTACGTTGGCTATGCCCCGGTGACCTTTCTGGACGTGGGTACCGTGATCGGCGTCCAATACGGCCAACGAACGTTGACCACCGCTTATTACAGTGGGTCCGAAGCCAGCGATCCGTCGACGGATGTGGTGGCAGCGGTGCAGATGTACGCGCAACCTCAGGTGCGATTCACGATTGTGCCTCTCGGTGCGGTAAAACCCTACTTGTACGTGGGCGCCGACCTGCGGATTTTCGACGGCTACCAAATTGTGGATCCCGTGGATGTCGATTATCCGGAGCCCCCGTTTGGTTTTGTCCCTGGCGCCCTGGGTGGCGGTGGAATCTGTTTTGATCCATCGCCCATCGTCGGTATCTGCTTTGATGGTGCCTATACACGACATTTTGGGATTCGGGCCGACGCAGCGCAAGCCGGGGATCCGCCGCCCGATGCGCCGGAAGCGCCGCGGGGAACCGAAGGAACGGTCGGCGTCACCGGCGGGGTTCAGTTCCGGCTGTGACCCCCCCGAGCCCAGGCTACGAACCCGGGATCTCCACGGGGATCGTGAAGTGTTGCGGCCCTACAGCCAAATGGAGCGTGTAGGTTCCCGGCGACAGCGCGGCGCCCTTTGCATTGGGGCGGTTGGCGCGAAACCACTTGCGCGACAGCGCATTGTCGACGGTGATCTGTTCTGAAAGGCTTGGGTGCAAGACCACATCGAACGGGCGAACGATTGCCATCGTGCACAGCGCCTTCGGGCTGCGGGGGCTCCAAGTGTCTCCGGAGGCGTCCTCCAGGGTGAGGGTGTACCACCGCCCACATCCATTGGAGGCGCCTTGAAAATGGTAAGTCCAATCCTCGCTTCCGCGGTTGACGAGCAGCACCCGCAAGTCGTCCCCACGAAGGAAGCCGCCTTCGGGCGCCTGCAAGGCGATCGAAGCCTCCTCGGTGGAATCGGCTGCGGATGCGGCTCCGCCAAAACAGAGTAAATACCAAACCAACCGTCGCATGCGTCCTCCCGGTTTGAATCGTCCGGGCATCAGGACACGGGAGTCGTTCATTCGTTCCACGATGCGAACCACGGGGTGCGGACGCTTCGCAAAAGTTTCATCTTACTACCTATGGATTCAGCGAATGTCGTTGTTTGTCGCGGCGTTCAAGCAGTAAACTACTTTACCATCCGTTCAACGCGCCAAGGCCTCGCGAAAGTATGCCATGGTCGCTGCGATGCCCGTATCAAAACCCACTTTTGGCTCCCAGTCGAGCTCGGCCTTGGCCCGGGAAATGTCCGGTCGCCGCTGTTTGGGATCGTCCTCCGGCAGAGGTCGAAATTCGATCGGTTGGTCTGAACCGGCAGCGGACCGCAGGTAATTCGCAAGTTCTAACACCGTTTTTTCGGTGGGATTGCCGAGGTTGCAGGGGAGGGTCAGGCCGGATTCCATCAGTCGGTATAGGCCTTCCACGAGGTCCGACACATAGCAGTAGCTTCGGGTCTGTGATCCGTCGCCAAATACGGTGATGGGTTCGCCCCGGAGAACCTGGGCTCCGAATGCGGGAATCACGCGACCGTCGTTCAACCGCATTCTGGGCCCGTAGGTGTTGAAAATGCGAGCAATCCGCGTTGGAACCCCGTGGTAACGGTGGTATGCCATGGTGATCGCTTCGGCGTACCGCTTGGCTTCGTCGTAGACGCTGCGCGGACCGATTGGGTTGACGTTGCCCCAGTAGGATTCCACTTGTGGGTGAATGGCGGGATCTCCATACACTTCCGAGGTCGACGCCATCAGGAACCGGGCGCCGTCGACCCGGGCTCGCTCCAGCAAGATTCGTGTGGCGTCGCTGCCAGCATAGAGCGTTTCAAAGGGAAGTTTGAGGTAGTCGATCGGGGACGCGGGGGACGCCAGATGGTACACCCGGTCGACGCGCCCATCCACGGGAAGATCGCGAGAAACATCCGATTCTACAAAATGGAACCGCGGCTCCGCCTGCAGATGATCGAGGTTGCGCCGATCGCCGGTGATGAAGTTGTCGACTCCAACCACGGTATGGCCGTCGGCGATCAACCGATCTACCAAGTGTGAACCTACAAAACCTGCGGCACCCGCCACCAGGGCTCGCGCCATGACCTCCTCCCATGCGACGGATGTGCAATCGCGGGCTATGCTCCGCAGACTCTTTCAGTGAGGCACGGCGTGGGTCGCGATGCAAGTCACCCCGAGGATCGTCGATGATCGTCCGCGCCATTGAAGCGATCGGCAGGATGTTTGTCGAGCCGATGGAGGAGCTTGGACGGGTCACCCACATTGGCGGCCGCGGTCTGCTCAATCTGTTCATTCCTCCGATTCGAATCCGGCACACCATCGCACAACTTGAGTTTATCGGCGTACAAAGCCTGCCGATCATCATCCTGACCAGCTTTTTCACCGGCGGCGTGTTTACCCTCCAGTCATTCAAGGCGTTTCAGCTGTTTGGAGCCCAAGGATTGGTGGGCGGTACGGTGGGGGTGGCGTTGACGCGGGAGTTGGCGCCGACGTTGACCGGGCTTTTGGTTGCAGGGCGCGCAGGTTCGGCGATGGCCGCGGAGATTGGTGCGATGCGCGTTTCAGAGCAGATCGATGCGCTGGATGCCATGGCGATCGATCCCATCAATTACTTAGTCAAACCCCGGATCATTGCAGCCACGCTCGCAGCTCCGTTGTTGACGGCAGTTTTTGATCTGATCGGGATTTTTGGGTCGTACGTCGTCGCGATTTATACCCTTCGAATGTCGTATCCTGACTTTATGATTCGATTGGACGACTGGGTCGATTGGGACGACATCTGGGGCGGGCTGTTCAAGGCCGCAGTGTTCGGCCTGATCATCGGCGTTGTCGCCTGCTATAAGGGGTTTTACACCAAGGGTGGGGCCGTCGGCGTGGGCAAATCCACCACCTCCAGCGTGGTGGTGTCGTCGGTGATGATTCTGGTGTCAAACTACTTTATCGCCAGGTACATCCTGCCATGAGTGAGCGGATCGACCCGGTGACCGGCGAACCGGCCTCCATCTCCTACGTCAATGTGCACAAGTCGTTTGGAACGCAGCATGTCCTTCGTGGGCTGAATTTGGCGATTCCGCGGGGCAAGATCACCGTCATTATCGGCCGATCCGGTACCGGAAAGTCGGTCACCATCAAACACGTGATGGGATTGTTGCGACCTGATAAAGGCGAAATCTGGGTTGGAAACGACAATCTGGCCACCATGCGGGACCGCGATCTGCGCACCGTGCGCAACCGGTTTGGGGTCGTGTTTCAGGACGCGGCGCTGTTCGATTCCATGAATGTGTTGGACAATGTCGCCTTTCCGCTGCGGGAACATTCGCGCCTCAGAGATCGGGAGGTGGTCGCAAAAGTGCGGGGATTGTTGGCGCAGGTGGGTTTGGCTGGCGCGGAACTCAAGCTTCCATCGCAGTTGTCGGGCGGTATGCGAAAACGCGCGGGTTTGGCGCGGGCGCTGGTTCGCGATCCAGAATTTGTGTTGTACGATGAGCCGACCACGGGTTTGGACCCGATTTTGACGGCGGCCATGGACAAGTTGATTGTCGATACCCAAGAAAGTCGCCCCGGCATCACGTCGGTGGTGATTTCGCACGACATGCATGCGGTGTTGGGGATTGCCGACAAGATCGCGATGCTCGTGGACGGCGTGGTGGCCCACGAAGGGACGCCAGAGTACTTCAAGAACAGCAAGGACCCGTTGGTTCATCAGTTCCTGACAGGTTCTCTCGACGGACCGATGAAGGTGTAGGCGAACCATGGCGTTGTCGACGGAATTCAAAGTAGGCCTGTTCGTCCTGATTACGGGAGGGATTGTCGTCGGCGGCGGAATTTGGAGTGTGGACGGCGTCTTTCAAGGCGCATCCGTCTACACCCTTTCGCTTTCGGTGCCCTCAGCGGATGGTCTCTACCTTGGAACGCCGATCAAGTTGGCCGGCGTGCCGATCGGTTCGGTCGATTCCACGGTCGTACAGGGCGACCGCGCGGAGTTGGTCCTCAAAATCAAGGATGAATATAAGCTTCCGGTCAACAGTTTCGCCCAAATCCGATCCTCGGGCATCATCGGTGATCGGTACATCGGCATCGATTTGGGTGACGATGCACGGCTGTTTAAGGACGGCGATCGCATCGAATTGAAAAATGAACCCGCCGATTTCGAAAAGATCACCCGCCAGGTGGACTCGATCACCGAAGATCTGCAAGCGATCACCAAGGTGATGCGCACCATGGCGGAACGGGACGAGAATCGCGAAAATGTTGAAGCAACCCTTGGAAATGTGGAGGCGCTGTCCGCTGAACTCCGCCTGATGGCCGAGCAAAATCGGCACGATATTTCCGCGATTGTGGATTCCATTCGTCGGTTATCGTCCACTCTGGAGGTGTTCGCCAAGGACACCCAGGGAGATGTCGGCGACGAAATGGACAAGTTGAAGGATGCGACGGACAACCTCAATTCAACCGTCGACGACATCAAGTCGATCACGGGCAAGATCGATCGGGGTGAGGGGACGATCGGCGCATTGGTCAACGATAAAGCCACGATCGACCTTCTGAACGATACCATCTCCAACGTCAATGATGTGGTCGAAGGCTTCTCCGGGATGCATAGCGAGGTATATTATACGGGCCGATATTATTTCGGCAGTAAACCCAACAATGACGAGGTATTCTTTTTCGGCAACCCTCTGGCGGGTAGCGCATCGAACACCATCGGAATCCGCTTAAAACCTCAGGAAGACTTCTGGTACAACTTCGAGATCAACGACACGCCGCTCGGCACGGTCACATATACTGAGCATTTTTTCCCGGAATCCGGACAGGTGTACCAGGAGTACATCCGCGAACCCAACTACCGCATGACGTTCATGATGAACAAGCGCTGGTTTAACTTGGGTTTGCGCTTGGGAGTCAAAGAGAGCGGCGGCGGCCTGGGTGCAAGTTATTGGCTGTTTAAGGATCGATTGGAGTTCCAAGCGGACATTTTCGACTTTGACTTGGGAAGTTACCCAGCGGTGGAGTCGTCCGGTATTCCAAATGTGCGCGTGCTAGCCCGCTTCCAGCCGATCGACCATGTCTACGTCGAAGCGGGGATGGAGCAGGTGATCTTGGGCGCGAAATATGGGTACGCGACCGGATTTGTGGGGGCTGGATTTTCGTTCAATGACGATGACATCAAGCTGTTGTTTGCGACGCTCCCCCTCAACTTCTGAGGCGCTGACGGGAAGCTGACGTCGAAGGGCTTGTGTGACGCTGCTGTTGCGTTGTACACCTGAAGTCCAACGGAGTACGCCGTGGCTGGGAAAAAAGACAGCAAGGACGTTCTACAGGGTTTCTTCGGAGACGACTTCGATAACCTGATGGACGACGATGAGTCCGAAATCCGAGAGCGTCCGAGCGCCAAAGCGACGGAGCGGCTTCCGCTTGCGCCTGCGCCGAACACGCCGTTTGTGCCCGCGTCCCAGGTCGGGAGGTTTGGACCGGCGGCGCCTGCGAGCGCAGCACCACGCCCGGCTCCACTGCCGACGCTTCCCCCTATGCCATCGATGTTTTCGACGGAGAACCCGCCTGAGGAGCCCACCCAAGAGGATCCCACGGAGGCCGTGGTCGATCCCGCGCTTGCAGGGGCGCCGAGGGCGTTTTCGTCCAAGGGTGCGATTTCGATGCCGGCGCTGCCATCGATCACGTTGGCGCCTGAGCCGGCCCCTACGATGGTCCCCGAGCCGGAGCCGGAGCCTGAACCCGTGGTGGAGCCTGCGCGCATTCAAGTATCGGTTTCGGCCTCGGTGGTGCCCGCAGGGGCGCGCACGGCGGCGCCGCCCAGCGCTCGGACCGGGGCGCCAGCGGGCGCACGTACGGCGGCACCGATCCCCGTGGTTCGTCCTGCTGCTCCGCCACCTTTGGAGTCGTGGTCACCGCGGGGCGACGAGCAGGAATGGCGCGATGCCGCAGCCGCGTTGGAGCGAGCGGGCGAGCGGGTTCATGCGGCCCGGGTCTTGCGGGTCGCAGGCGATCGGGCGGCTGCGGATGCGCTGTTGGAGCGCGCTGTCGTCGATGGCGGCGCGAACACCGCTTCGCTGATCGCGTTGACCGAGGCCGCTGTTCGCCGGCAGGAGTTCGACAAAGCGCTGGAGTTTGCCGGTGCTTGGGCGGGTTCCACTGCCGGCGCCGAAGCGTCCGATGCGATGCAGCAAGCCGCGGACATCGCTTATCGGCGGTTGGCGCAGCCCGATCGCGCAGTAGAATTCTTGCGGCGTGCCGCCGCCACCGAGGCCGACGCACTGCCGGCTTGGTCCGCTATCAGCGCGATCTATGCGGATTTAGGTCGGGAAGAGGAACGCATCGAGGCATTGGCGCACGTGGAACGCTTGAGTGCGCCAGAGATCGCCGCAGAAGCGGCGACTGAGCGCGGGCGCCTCTTGCAACGCCTGGGCCAGGATTCAAAGGTTGCCTTGGAAGCTGCGCTCGCGCTTAGTCCATCGCACACTCCGGCCTTTCTGGCGCTAGAGGCGATCCTGTCACCGGGCGAAAAAGCGGCATTGCATGTTCGCGAGGCGGAGCGGCTTGGGAGCTCGTCGCCCGATGCGGGCTGGTACGCCTGGCGCGCCGCGCGCGTCTTCGAGGCGCTCGACGACCGAGACGCCGCTGAGCGCGCTTGGGCGTTGGCGGCGACCCTTCCGGCGGCACGTCGAGATCGTTGCCGCGCGCTGGAGAGTCACGGCGCGCTGCATTTGGCTTCCGAAGCTTGGGCGTTAGAGGCCGAACATTCGCCTTGGGCGTGGTTTGAGGTGGGCCGAATCCAGGAACTCGCCGGTGCGCCCGAAAAGGCCCTGGAGAGCTACAAAAAAGCGGCAGGCACTCCCGACGCTGGCGGCGCGGCGCAGGCCTGCATCGCGCGCCTCAGTTTGCGTATGGAAAGCGTCGAAGATCGCCTCTCTCGACTCCGCGCTCAGCGATCCGATCCAGGTACCGCGCAACGGTTGGCGTGGGCGGGATGGATCGCCGGCGATTTGGATGCGGCGGCGGAGGGTTTTGAGGCGGCCGGAGCGTCCGATCCGATGTGGTCGGCGGTCGGCACGGCCTTGGTGGCTTGGCGCCGTGGAAACGGGGCCGTGGCAGAGTCTGCCTTTTTGAAACTGGCGAACTCCTTGACGGGAACGGCCCAGGTCGGTTGGCTCCAGACGGCCGCGATCAGCGCTGGCGGGGTTCCGTCGGCCGCGACCGTGGCGATCTGGACTAAGGTGCTCGAACAAGAACCCACGTTCGATCCTGCTCGGTGGGCGATTCTGGCCGCCGGATCGGTGGACGGCGACTGGCAGCGCGTGGCGCAGGTGTTGGAACGGCTCGCTGCAAATCCGCGTTTGGGACGGTCTTCGGCTGCGGCGGTGCGTTGGGAAGCCGGTTTACAAGGCGCAGACGGGCTGGCGGATGGCGACGATCCCTTGTCGTTGGCGCTGAGAAGCGCGTTTGTAGAGCGCGCCCAAGGCGGGCGACCGGAGCCGTTGCCCGAGCCCGATGCGGCTGCATTGGCGCTGCGGGGAGCCTCCGAGGGTGGAGGAGTCACCGCCTTAACGACGGTTCCACTCGACTCTCAAGGCCCGCTGCGTTACATTGCCCAGCTCGCCGAATCCGAAGGAATGATCGAATTCGCCGCAGAGGTGTTGGCGAACTCGAAGTCTCCGGAAGATGGTCTGCAGCGCGCTCGGCTATTGCTCCAGGCGGGAGATACCCGCGGCGCATTGGCGCAATACCGCGAACTGTTGGAGGAGCCAGGGGTTGCGGTTCCTGCGGCGGCGGCGATCGCAGCGACC
>SYKL01000125.1 GCA_005797785.1 Pseudomonadota bacterium
CGTCGAGCAGCATGTCCACATCGTGGTTGAATTCCACCACCGCGAGATCGACACTGGAAAGTGCCTGTTCCACGGCCCGAGTGGGGCGCCCGAGGTCGGTGATCACCGCGGCGCGGGTTGGGCCTGCGGACACCACATAGGCGACGGGCTCAAGCGTATCGTGGGGGACGGATACGGGTTCGATGCGAAGGGAGCCCACTTCGAACGATAGGCCTGGGGTCACCGAGTGCATTCGAGTAGGGATCAACCGTCGATCCAGAGATTCCCGGGTGCCCCCGGTCATGTAGAAAGGAAGAGGGGTTTCTCGGGTAGGCGATAACTTTCGGTCGAGAACGCCGATCGCACCGACGTGATCGCTGTGTTCGTGGGTGATCAGGACCGCGGAAATCGGCGCGTCTTGCAGGCCTAACGTCGCCATGCGCGCGAGAATTTGTTTGGTCGACAGCCCGCAGTCGATGAGCACCCCATGGCGGTCATCGCCGATATAGGTGCAATTTCCGCTGGATCCAGATCCGAGAACGGCGACCACGAGCGACTGATGAAACAGAAGGGACATACGGCAGGACTCGGGGCGGGCGGTCAGGGAGGGTCGGCGGCGATCCGGCGATCGAGTTCGATCAAATAGGCGGAGAAGCGTTCGTTAGGGGCGCGGTCGTGGGCGGACTGAGCGAGCCGACGCGCTTCGGCGAGACGGCCGAGCTGCTCGGCTTCGACGGCAAGATTGTAGAGCTCCCGAGGGGTACCCGCCGGCGCGCGCGCATACACGGGGCGCTCGATCCAGATCGGAATCGGCCGGATCTGCTCGGCGAGATCGATGGCGACGCCCTCGACCAACTCGGATTCCACCGTTCGAAACAACTGAAGGGGGCGGTTGCCCGGGGAGTCCTGACCCGCCGACCTTCGGCTCGCTCCCAAAAGGTGGCCTTGGACGACACCATCGACGGATACCGACACGAGAGCGTGGGCGGCACCTTCTACGGTAACCCGGCGTTCTTCGCGGGTACCGTCGATTCGGATGTCGACGGTTACCGGAAGTTGGGGCTGGCCACAGCGCAGCACGGTCAGGCGAACGGGCGAACGCGGATCGACGACAATGCCGTCCATTTCATTCAATTCGTCGACCAAAGCGTCGGCGACCGGCCGGCACTCGCGGTTGGCAGCTACCACCGCAAAGGTAGCAGTTTGAACGGGGATTACGGGTGACGCAGGGAGTTGCACCGCCACTTTGGGCGCGCACGCAATGCAGGTGATGCACAGCCACAACCGCCGCATCCACGACCCCCAACCCCAGTGTAACGCAAGTGTGGGCCGCCGCAGATACGGGTGCAGCAGATCGACCGGGCATCGATGTTCCCACTGGCGCAATCTGCGTTTCCAAATTATGCGACGCGGCCGCAAGGTGCCGCCCATGGCGCACCTCCGACCCTTTCGAAAGGAGCGTTTCGTGGAACTTGTTCCGATGTTGTCCGTCTTGACCGGCGCGGTTGCCATGATTTTTGCCGGGTTGTTGTTCGTTCGGGTGAGCCGTCTCCCCGAGGGCAACCCCGAGATGGCGAAGATCGCCAAGTACATCCGCGAAGGGTCGATGGCGTTCCTCTCGCGCGAATACAAGGTGCTCGCGGTATATGCCGCAGTCGTATTTGTGGCGCTCACTGCGGCGATGGGCATTCACTCGGGCGTTTCCTTCCTCGCAGGCGCATTTCTGTCTCTGCTCGCGGGCTTCTTCGGCATGAAAGCGGCCACCCTCGCAAACGTTCGCACCGCGGAAGCGGCGCGCGCGAGTGGCAAACCGGCCGCTCTGCTCACCGCTCTGGACGGCGGCGGCGTGATGGGCTTGTGTGTTGCGGGTCTCGGCCTGATCGGAATGGGTACCTTGTACGCTGGTTTCCAGAGCGACAGCGTGCTGTTGCCGACGATGCTGCACTCCTTCGCGGTCGGTGCCTCCAGCATTGCGCTGTTTGCTCGCATTGGCGGCGGTATCTACACCAAGGCGGCGGACGTTGGAGCCGATATCGTCGGTAAGGTGGAAGCCAATATTCCAGAGGATGATCCGCGTAACCCTGGCGTTATCGCGGACAATGTCGGCGACAATGTCGGTGACATCGCGGGCATGGGCGCAGACATCTACGAAAGCTACGTTGCAGCGATGGTTGCGGCGATGGCGCTCGGATTGACCCTGCCGGTGTCGATCCTGCAGCCGGTCGCCCCCGGGATCACCGATGAGGTGACTTTGCGCTTGGTGGCCGTCGGATTGCCGCTGTTCCTGTCGTCGCTCGGTCTGATCGTTTCGATGTTCGGCATGGTGATCACGCGCTTCCTCACTCACTACCCGCCCGCAGGCGTGCTTCGCGCAGCGCTGATCGTGCCTCCCTTGCTGGTGGTGGGCGTCGGGGCTGCCTTGTTGCCGCAGTTCGGGGTCAGCTGGGCGGTGTTGATCGCTCTTGGTGCGGGCGCTGTGGGGGGGGGCGTGATTGGCTTGGTGACCGACTACTACACCTCCATGGGCCCCGTTCGGGCGATTGCGGAGGCGTCGCTGACCGGTCCAGGTACGAACGTCATTCGCGGCCTCGCGGTGGGCATGGAGAGCGTCGCGGTGCCCTTGTTTACCCTCTGCGCCGTAGGCTTCATTTCCAACCATTTCCTTGGTCTGTACGGCATTGCGCTGGCGGCCGTGGGCATGTTGGCGGGCACGGCGATCGTCATGACGGTCGATGCCTACGGACCGGTGTCGGACAATGCCGGTGGCATCGCCGAAATGGCTGGCCTTGGCGCCGATATTCGTAAAATCACCGACGAGTTGGACGCGGTGGGCAACACCACGGCGGCGGTCGGCAAGGGCTTTGCGATCGGTTCGGCCGTGTTGACGGTGGTGGCTCTGTTTGCGGCGTTCAACATGGAAGTCAACCATGTGCGCGTCACCAACCACCTCCCTGAACTGACACTGCGTTTGGACGATGCGAAGATTCTGATGGGGATTCTGTTCGGATCCGTGCTTCCATGCATTGTGGGCGCTTCCACCATGACGGCGGTCGGTCGGGCGGCGGGCGCCATCGTCGAGGAAATTCGTCGGCAATTCCGCGAGATTCCAGGCTTGCTGGAAGGCAAGCCCGGTGCCGAGCCACAACCCGCCGTCATCGTCGACATTGCGACGACCGCGGCGCTGCGGGAGATGATCTTCCCAGGGGCGATCGCCATTCTCGCGCCCGTGGTGGTGGGGTTCATCGGTGGTCCGGAAGTGCTCGCCGGCGCCCTCGCTGGTGCATTGGCGGTTGGCGCGACCCTTTCGCTGATTATGGCGAACGCGGGTGGCGCTTGGGATAACGCGAAAAAGTTTATCGAGAAGGGCGGCATGCCGGGCCACAAGAAGGGCAGCGATGTACACAAGGCCGCTGTCGTCGGCGACACGGTGGGCGACCCGTTCAAGGATACCTCCGGCCCCGGCATTTCGATCTTGATCAAGGTCATGGGCGTGGTCAGCTTGTTGATTGCACCGTTGATCGCCCTGCGCTGATTCCCACCGCTCGCCCCGAGTGCTATACATTCGGGGGGAGGGGGCATCCGCCCGGAACCGCACCAGACGTGGTTAGAAGGCAGGTACCGGCTCGTTCGCGAGCTCGGTGCAGGTGGCATGGGTGCCGTGTTCGAGGCATTTGACACTCGCCTTGAGGTGAGCCGGGCGATCAAGTTTCTGGATCCGGCGTTGTCGCCGTCCAAGGGCCTTCGCAGCCGTTTTGAGGCCGAGGCTCGGATTATGGCGCAGTTGGCGCATCCGAACATCGTTTCGGTTCACGATGTGGTGGTCGTCGGCGACAATCTGTTCATCGTGATGGAATTGGTGGAGGGAGGCAGCGTTTCCGATCGCGTGGAGCGCCATGGCCCGCTTCCGCCGCGCATGGCCTGTCAGCTCGTTCAGGGCCTCCTGGGAGCGCTGCAGGTTGCGCACGAGGCGGGCGTCATCCACCGGGATGTGAAGCCCCAGAACGTGCTCATCTCGCGTCAGGGGGTGCCAAAACTGACCGATTTCGGGATCGCGCAAGCGACGCGCGACGCCGGTCACAAGACCCGCACGGGGGCGATGATCGGAACACCGGCGTACATGGCCCCGGAACAGCGCCTCGACTCGAAGCGGGTGGGGCCTGCGGCTGACCTGTACGCTGCCGGCGCCACGCTTTTTTCGGTTTTGACCGGCGGCGATCCCTACGATCTTTATGATCGAACGTTGCAAGAACCTTTGCTGCTGGAAGTGCCGCCGCCGTTGCGCAAGGTGATCGAGCGGGCCACGGAATTTGAGCCTGAGAAGCGGTATGCCTCTGCACAGGCGATGCGCGAGGCCGTGGAGGCCGCGGCGGCCCAGCTTCCCCCGGATCCGGTTGGGGGAGCCCCGTTGTTGATTGAGAAAACTCCGCCACCTCCCTCGGGTACGGCGGTCCCGCAGCCCACCTTCGATCACAGCGTCTTGGGTTACACGCCATCCATCCCTGTGATTGCGACTCCACCGTCCGTGATCACCCGCGATTCAACGACCACTGAGACGAGGGAACCTCCACCTTTCCGGGTGCCCTGGGCGGGAATCCTCATCGTGAGTAGTCTATTGCTCATGGCCTTCGCATTTGTAGGCGTGGCAGGATGGTGGGTCTGGGGCGCCACCGATCCTAGCGCGGTAGTCCCCGAGGACGGCGATACTGCTGTGGTGGCGGTCGATACGGCGATACCCGCCGATACAGCGGTTCCCACCGACACGGGTGGGCCTGTGGACACGGGGCTCAAGGCCGAAACCAAGGACCCTGACCCACCGAAGCCGCCGATCCTACGCGAAACCGTGGTCAAACCTCCACCGGTGGTGATCCCACCCGATCCTCCCGATACCGCCGTCGGCTCACCCGAACCTCCAGCACCGGAGACCTCGGAAACCTCGATTCGCGCGCAACCCCGGGCTCATGTCACCGTCGATGGAGCGGCCCGAGGCACCACCCCGCTGGTCGTGGCGCTCCCCGCCGGAGTACACGAAATCCGCCTGGAACCAGTGAGTTCAGACGAAGGCGCGCCGATCGTGCGTTCGATTGTGGTAAAACCCGGTCGCGACAACGGACTGTGCTGGGATTTTCGCCGGGAGAGTGTATGTACGCCCTGATCCTCATGACCGCTAAGGTCTGGGGGGGAACGCTGGTGGTTTCGGATGCTCCGAACGGCGTTTCGTTAGCTGCGAAGGCAACGGCGCGTCCGGTTGCGTCGTTTGAAACTGCGGCTTTTGAATGGGATCCTCAGTCTGTGCAGGCCGTCGGGGCGAAGCTGTTCACGTGTGAGGGTGCCGCGGCGACCCGGGCCAGCTGGACGGCGTTGCTGGATGATGCCGAAAAGTCGCTTTCTTTTAAAGAATACGACAAAGCGACGGCGACATTGTCGGCGGCGCAAGAGCGGTTGCCGTGTGTTGTGGAGCCGCTGTCTCGCGATTTGCAGCTTCGATGGCGTATATTGGCCGGCGTCTTGGCGGCAGAAACTGGAAATTCCGACGGTGCGGTCGAGATCTTTGAGGCGGTCCTGAGCGAGGATTCCAGCACGATCCTCCCCGGGTGGTCCGATCGAGTCACTGCTGCAATGGCGGAGGCCAAAATCAGCGAGCAGACCCGCCCCCGATTTCAAGTGTCGATCGCGTCAAACCCTGGACAATGGACGATCGATGGCTTGCCTGTTCCCCGTCGAGTCGTATCCGGGGTTCATGTGATTCAATGGCAGAATGGGCCCCGCACCGATTCCTGGACCGTTGAAATGACGGACGAAATGGCATTCCTGCATGGTCCGAGCGCTCCGAGTTTCCCGGGAGACTGGGAGCCTCGGGCATTGTCATTGTGGTTGGCGGCGAATGCGGGACGAGGGACGCCGGTGTTGGTCGTGTCAAAGGGTTCCGTTTTTTCCGGCACCGCGGGCTTTGATGATTTTCGGGAAATTGGAAAGCGCCGATCCAGGCCGAAGTTTGGTTTAGGCTTAGCCTTGGCGGGAGCGGGCGCGGGGCTAGGTGCGGGAGGCGGCGTGGGAATGGCCATCAGCGCAAACCGAGCGGACAAGGTTCTTGGCGAAATGCGTGGCGCTGAGGTGTATGTCGCTCCTGACAGTGACGAGTTTCAGGCGTGGGAGTCCTCGTATTCGGGCGCGCGAGCTGCCTATTGGGGATCGGCGGGCGCGGTGTTGGGGGGGGCCGTGTTGGCCGGACTCGGCGGTTGGTTGGCGTCCGGAGGACCGTTTGACGTGGTGCCTGTGGTTTCGGACGGAGCGGTAGGCGTCGGCGTTGCGGGGAGTTTCTGATGTGGTTGATCGCTTTGGTTGCATGTTTTCCCGCGTGGGACCTGGGCGATTTGGGTGACGACGCGGACTTCGACGGCGATGGTGTACCAAACAGTACAGATTGCGATCCAAACGATCCGACGTTCCCGCAACTCCGGTTTCCTGATCTCGACGAGGATGGTTATCCAGGATCACCCGGGGAGGAACGCTGCGATACGGCGTGGGGCGTACCGGAAGGCGCATCGGATTGCGACGACGACGACCCGGCCATCGGTGCATACCAATGGCCCGACGAGGACAATGATAACTTGGCTCCGTTTGGAGGTACCGACACGGACGCCGACGCTGTGGCGAGCTGCACACCACAGGACAATCTTAGTTTCTTTCGAGGGGATTGTGACGATACCAACGCCGACATCACCGACATGCGCTATCCGGACGCCGATGGCGATGGGTACGGCGTGTCGGAGGGGGCGGAATACAGCTGTGGGGTAGAAGACGGTTGGGCGCTTCGAACCAACGATTGCGACGATGACGCCCCGGCGATCAATCCTGGAGCATCGGACCCCTGTTGGCAGCCGCTGGATCTCGACTGCAACATATATACGGAAGAATGCGCCTATTTTGGCGAGGTCGAATTCGCGGTCGATCCAGACAACACCTACGACATGTTGGCCACCGACACCGAGGCGGTCGAGGTGATCCCGCTCGGAAACATTGACGATCCGAGCCAGGCGTCCACTGTCTCGCCCGATTTTGGGCTGGTATACGACGATCATCTGTCGATCGTGCATCGCGCTTGGTCGGATGACACTGAACCGGAATTGGTGTTTCGACGTGACGATTTGCTGCCGCCACCCGGTTACACGATTCAGCGGGCGGTGAGTCTGGGCCGGTTGGACGGGGCGACGCCGAACATCGGTTTGGTGCTGTTCAATGAAGGAGGGTCGCCGGAGCGGATGATCGCCATCACGTCGAACCAATTACCGTGGAACGGGGGTACATTGGGTGATACCGTGCCCTACGTCTGGTTTGAAGTCCCTGCGGAGTTGGGCGATCCTGTTCTCGCGCCGATCGGTCAGATCAACGGCCAAGAAGCAAACTATGAGGATTTTGCCATTGGATTTCACGACGGCGGTGTTTCGGCGTCGGGCGCCACGCCGGTGGGGGCCCACGTCGGGCAGACCTGGGTCGTTTTGGGAGCGGACGCTTTCGGTGGGGAAAATCGACAGGGGGCCACCGAGCTGCGGTTTAGGGATGAGGACGGAAGCGACGCGGACGATCCGATCCGCGTCATTCTTGAGCCAGAGATCGAGGGGGATGATTCCTTTTTTGGTTTTGGTCAGTCCATCTCGGCGGTGGGCGACTTCAACGGCGATGGGTTCGACGACTTTGTGGTGACCACCGATGCCGAGATGATGCTTCCAGGAGACCAAGACGTCTGTGCCGGGGGCTACGCCTTTTTGTTCCTGGGCAGCGAGACCAGTTGGGATGCGGATCCCACTCAAATTTACCATTCGTCGCAAGCCCATGATTATACCGCCTTTGCGGGAAATTATACGATCAATCCGGAATACTGCGATCCGATCACGGCCGGTCGGTTGGGACACTTGGTCGGTGATGAAGCGGAGGAGCTTGGTCTTGCGGTGAATGGGGTTTGGTACCTTTATTCTTCGGACTCTGTGGATGCGATCGCGGTTCAGGGGATGTCGACCGGTCAGGTGGCCTCTTTCGGTGGTCCGGGGCATCGGATGGGTTTTGCTTGGACCGCTATGAAC
>SYKL01000015.1 GCA_005797785.1 Pseudomonadota bacterium
AAGCTGCCGCGCGGCGTCCGGACGGTTTCGATAGCGGCGTACTACAGCCTGCAACATGGCCTGCGCACGACGCCACTGCGAGCTCCACCGGTACGGCAGGGAGAAGCCCGTTCTCGCTCCCGGGGTACAGATACGCGCGGCCGGAGCCGAGCTTCAGGGGGCGCCCCACCCGAGACCGCCCACTCATCATCGCATGATTCCAACCTCGAAATCCCCTAGGGACGCCGCAAACGCCGCCCGTCACTGAGCGAACGTCACTAACGGATGCGAAACCTCACAAACACTCCACAAAAGCCGTTGTTAATCCAACCGTTTCGTGCCGCAAGTCCCATCCCGCGATAGGGAGTGCAGCTTGAAGCACTTTCCCTTGCGACAATTGCACGCCTGCTGCACAAGGAAATCCCGTGACCCGACTCCCTCACTTTCTGGTTGGCCTGGCCATCGCCCTGGCAGGCTGCCGCTCGACCACCGACAAGCTCGGCCTACCGCCCCTCCAGACCGTGGGCCAGGTGGAGCTCGAGCGCTACCTGGGTACGTGGTACGAGATCGCCAGCTTCCCCCAGAGCTTCCAGAAGGGCTGCCAAGCCACCACCGCGACCTATGCCCTGAAGGACACCGGTGGGATCTCGGTCGTCAACACCTGCCACCTCGACGCGATCGACGGGCCCCTCAAGGTGGCCAATGGCCGGGCACAGGTGGTGGATACCACCACCAACGCCAAGCTGAGGGTGAGCTTCTTTGGCCCGTTCTGGGGGGACTACTGGATCATCGACCTGGGCCAGGACTACGAATACGCCGTGGTGGGCCATCCTGGGCGCGACTACCTGTGGATCCTCTCGCGCACCCCCCACATGGACGAGGGGGTCTACGAAGCCATCCTGAAGCGGCTGGTGGCGATGGACTACCAAGTCGATCGACTTGTCCGGACGCCACAGCCATAGGCTCGCGTCGGATTAAAACGACGACGAGTGCTTCGTTGTGGGAGAAACGGATTGACCAGCGAGCGAACTTCATTGTCCTGGCGCGCCTCTCCACGGACAGGGTGTCGAGACGGTATCGCCCCCAACGAAGAGAAAGAGGAAATCCCCTGCACGGAAACCGCAGACGGGCTCACCTGCGAAAGCGCCCAAACCGACCGGCCTTTGAATCTCACCGTCGAAGGCGACACCATGACTCTGGAAAGTCCAGATTCCGATCCCTGCGTGATGACGCTCACCCGCGCGGAGGAGTCCTGATCGATCGGGCTCCTGGCGCGCTCCTGGGGATCTCCACCGAATGTGGCTCGCGCCACAGGTGCGCGGCCATAGCCGAGACTACCTTCATACCACTGGAGCGAGCCATATTTTGCTCTGCCTACACACAGGATTCTTTACTCGCGGGAAGGGCAGCTCCGACTGACAGACCGCGAAAGATCGATTTTCAGCAAACAACCATCGTGATCCAGCCAGAAGCCGTTTGGTCCCAACGGGCCTCGAGGATGGCTCTGCGCCCAGCCCTGCCCTGAAAGGGCCTGTCGAAACAAAATAAAGGCCCCCTCATGCCCGGGGCGGGAGTCAGCGGTCATCAAAGCCCTGCCTTCGCGGGCGGATCGCGACGCGACGACGGGTCCGAACGGAACGGGTCCCGTCGTCCAGTCGGGCAACGATGCCGAAAGCGTACCCACTCGGCCGTTTTTTTCGACCACCTGATCGTGGCTTAGGAAATCGATCGGGGTGGCCGAAACGAGGTTCCATGTGTTTCCCGCGTCTTTGGACAGGGCCAAACCTCGTCCACCGAGCCAAAGGCCGTCGGCTCCCTGAGACAGCCCCGTGAGCGGGGTGACGTCCGGAGGTAGACCCACGGACGCCCATCCCGTTTCTGGCGTATATCGCCACAATTCGCGAATGCCCATCGCGAATCCGTTTCCATCTTCCGTGACGGCGAGCCGTACAAGCGAGCCGGCCGGAATCGGGGCTCGGCGTGCCCAGGGACGTCCAGGTTCAGACACCCAGAGTTCGTAAGTGCTACCCGACCCCTGGGGGTTTGGCTGCCCGACCGCTACCCAGCGTTGATCGCCCTGAACATCGATCGCAACCCCATATCCGGGCGAGTTCAGCGCTTCCTGGGCAACACCGTGTTCATCCAGGCGAAAGACGGCCACCGTACGTTGGTGGAGGGGGGCAGACGCGGTGCCGAGGTAGCCGGTAACCCAGGTCGAGGTTGCCGAACTCGCCCATGCTTCGGGGACGAAGTCTCTGGGCAGCTGGCCCACTGATGTGCTGTGCTCCGATCGGCACCCGAACAGCGAACCGAAAATCATGATGGCCAGCCGCATACGACGACGTCCCTCTGGTTGGTGACCGCGACAAACCCCCGGGAACCCCAGATGGCGAAGCGTCGGAGATCTGTGGGAACGTGCAATACGAAGGTCTCGCTGGGTTGGCCGGCGCGCCACAGGGTTCGAATCGGCCCCCCCGTAAGGAACGGATCGGGGGGAAAAATGACCAGTTGGAATCCCGTGGCGTCTGTTCCCAAGGAGACGGGGGTACCTACGCCTTGCGCCTCTGCGATCCATTCGACCAAAGGACCAGCGAACCGCCCCATCCAGGGTCTTCCGTATCGGGTGGCGGCCAGAAAATCGCCGGTCACCACGTGCACTGCAGTGGCTTCCACGGGGCGGCGCGCCCACCGCTGACCGGATCGGGCGAGATAGATGACCGAACCGCTCGTTAAAGCGGCAGTACGGCCGTCTATCCCGACCGGAAAGATCCGATCGCGACTGGCATCCAATGCGCAAGGCAGCGGCAGTTCCCGCCATAGGCGCCCGTCCAGCACGCTGAGGTGGTTGGCCCCGAGCACCCACACGTTATTGGCGACAATTCGAACGGAAACGACGTCGTTGTGCGGAACGACACCCGCGTCACGCCAGGTGTGGTGGTCCTCGCTGACCATCAGCCGATGTTCGCCTTCGTGCCAGACATTCACCGCGGCGAGCGTTTCGGTCACGTCGGCGTTGAGCGCAGAGCCCTGCCCGCACGACGTTTCGTAGGACTCGGAGCCCGGACGCCACACCCGCAGGAAACAGGATTCACCTCGGGTATGGACCACGGCAACCTGTTCGCCACGGCCAAAAGTGCCAGCGATGGACTCGCTTTCTCCAAGATGACCGAGCTTTTCCCAAGCAACGGATGAAGCGTCGCTCAATGGCTCAGTTCCAAATGTCATCCCAGACGTCGCCGGCCCAGTCGAAGCCCGATTGCACCGTCTCGCGCGCATAATCGACGGCGTGCTCGGTCGCTCCCACCTCTCCTACAAGTGAATCGATGGCATCCACGCCAACGCCCACTCCCTCCGCCGCAAGATCGTACGCTCCGGACGCCACTTCTCCGGCCACGTCGGCAACGTTGCCGCCGAGCTCCGACGCACCTTCGACCAGTGACGCTGCTGTGCCTTCACCGAAGACTTCATCGACGCCATCGCCGACGATTTCGAACCCCTCATAAGCGGCCTGCACAAGCTCTTCTGTGGTGCCTTCACCGCCAACAAAATCGATCGCATCTTCACCCCAGGTAGTCATCAGGCGAGAGCCGATGTCGGCCACCTGAAGGAGGCCTTCCTTGGCGATGAGATCTCTGACATCCGGCGTGGTTCCAATCACCGCCAAATCGAACAGATTCAGGTCGCCGAGGCCCGCATTCCAATAGGCATCGGCGTGCGTGCCATACGCGAAAGCGGTAAACGCCGAATCGTTCTTTTCCAGGGCGTCGAATGCTTCATCGCCCGCCGCTCGCCGGTTTTCGATCGCCGCTTGAAGATTGACGCGTGCCCGCACCAGCCAAGCCTGTCCCTCTGCAGACAGCTGCGGCGACGTGGAACTGGTAAAACGCTCCACATACTTGAACCCGTACCCGAGGTAATAGACCGGAGGAGTGAGGCGCTCTGCGGCGTAGCGAGTGCCGAAATCCATGTGGCGTTTGCTGTAGTAGTCGAGGGATCCCGTCGCGGGTACGGCACCGGGTGCGTGGTAGACGTCGCCTGCTGCTGGAGCGGCGGCGGAGTCCACGGACGACACCGCGGGCGGCTCGGTGTAACCTGACGCCATGCCACTGACGGCGTTGGTGCTCACGCTTGAAGCGTCGGTCGACGGCGAGCGTCGGGATACAGCAGGCATCGGCGAACGTCTCCTGAGGAGAGGACTTGGTCGCAGGCCATCCCAATGTAACGCGGGGCGCAGAACTCCGTGGCAATAATCGCACGTATATCGGCGAAATGCCCTTCGTTTATACCAAATGCAAATGACCGTGCGGCCGTTTGTCGTACCATCCCACAGGGCGCTGAATGCGGCCGTGGCCCCATTCGGCCGGCAGCGGCGCGCCCTTGTTTTTGCGATCTCGCCCCCCTGTGATTTTTTGTGAACTCGTTCAACGGGTTTTGAACGCATATCGTTTTCGCGGACAGCTACTCTGCTCGCCTCTGAAAAAACCCATAGGAGCTGTTATGTTTAAGAACTCTTTGTTTGCCCTGCCCGCTTTTGTTGTCATCTCTACCCTCACCGGCTGCGCCACCAACGAATTCGTCGGCAGTTGGGAAATTGAAACCAACGTCTGTGAAGGCGAGTTCGCCTATCAAAACTATCCAGGCGGCGAAGACGATGCTTATATGGAAGGTTTGGTCCTCACGATCGCCAAGGTCGACGGTGAGCTCGTCCTCACCACCCACGAAGACAAAGAGGAAATCCCCTGTACCGAAACAGCAGGCGAGCTTTCCTGCGAGAGCGACCAAACCGATGGACCCCTGATTCTCACCGTCGAAGGCGACACCATGACTCTGGAAAGTCCAGATTCCGATCCCTGCGTGATGACGCTCACCCGCGCGGACGAGTCGTGAACAACGAGCGTCGAACCTCCTAGGTTGACTGCCGCGACTCTTCCAACAGCCGCCTCACTCCGATACCAATGGTGAAACCATGTTTCTGTCTATGCTGTTCTCGATGTATTCGGCCGCTGCGATCACGGTGACCCCTATCCAATATGCGGCCGAGTCTTTCGTCCCGTATGCGATGAGCGACTACAACGAGTGGGTCGGGGGCACCACTTATCTACCGAATCGTCGTGCAACGGTGTTTCACGGCACCGATTCTTCGCCACTCTATCCGCCAGTCAACTGCGAGGGCGGGCTTTCACGGGTCATCGACGTCACTTCATCTGGAAAAGTACTGGTTGCTTGTGGGTGGGAGAACCCTGCTTCCCTTGCGAGGGTAGCCATTTTTGACCAGCACTACGTCTGGGATGCGTCTCGCCCCACAATGCCTGCGATTGACCTGGGTATCGGGGCGATGGTGATGAATGATGCCGGGTACATCTTCAGCTACGCGGCAAATGGGCGATCGGTTTTGCTGACCCCGACGAGCACGGGGTACAGTCGATCGTCGGGGTACCACGACCCCTATCAGACCGTACTCGACATTAACCTTGGGCTCGACATTGTGGCACAGGGGCAGAAGACACTCCCCACGCTAGAAGACTGGTCAGGGGTGTACATTGATTGGTCGATTGGGGCGGTCGGAGGCGATGCTTGGGGCCCAGACTGGTTCATGCCGCGGGCAATCAGCGACTATCAGGAGTTGGTCGGCACCATCTTCCGGTCGAGTTGGGGGCAGGCCGCGTTCCGCACGGAATATGGCGCCGTTGTCCACGTCGGCGAGCGCTGTGGTTTTTCTGACAGCCGGGGGCATGATTTGAACAACCAATATGTCATAGTCGGCGAATATATGGGTGTCTCGAGCACCTCGGGGTACGGTAACGGTGGGATGTTTACGTTCAACCAGGCGACGGATTCCTGTGTGGTCCTTCGAAAAGTCGGCTGGCGTTTTGGGACCGGCGTTTATGGTCCCGGGAGCTTGTCGCAATTTCCGGACTTTGGCACAAACCACACCCAGATCGACCAATCCGGAGTGATTGCGACTCGCGCGTGGAACACCACGAACAGCACGTGGAACACGGTGTTGATCCGCGATTGGCAACCGCGCGTTCTGACAACGCCCTCGTACATCGGGTTTTAGTGGCTGTCAAGGGGCGCCTCAACTGATCCTGTCGGGGGCGGCCAAACTGATCCGGTGTTGAACCCTCGAACGACCCTCGTCCGATCGTGATCAGCACGTTGCAGATCTCGGTGCTGCTCGTTGTCAGCGCTGCGATCCGGGGGCG
>SYKL01000126.1 GCA_005797785.1 Pseudomonadota bacterium
GTCCACTGTGTCCACCAATTTGGCAGTAGGCTTGCAAAAGGCGGGTTACAAGACCGGCTTAATGGACGCTGACGTCTACGGCCCCAGCCTGCCCCGGATGATGAACACCCAACAGCGGCCGCTCGTTGGGAGCGATGGCAAGATCATCCCCGTGAATTCCTACGGCGTGCGTTGCATGTCGACTGGTCTGCTCGTTCCAGAAGAAGAAGCCATGATTTGGCGAGGACCGATGGTCATGGGAGTCGTTCGCCAGTTTTTACAGGACACCAACTGGGGGGAGCTCGACTATCTGATCGTTGATCTTCCCCCTGGAACCGGCGATACCCAGCTGACACTCATTCAAGCGACCGACATCGCTGGCGCCGTTATTGTGACCACACCACAAGAAGTAGCCTTAGCCGACGCGATCCGCGGGATCACCATGTTCCAGAAGCTAGGGGTGCCGTTGCTGGGTGTGGTCGAAAACATGGCGTACTACGAGCTTCCCGATGGAACGCGAGATCATGTGTTTGGTGAAGGCGGCGGAAAACGAACCGCCGAAAAATACGGCACCGATCTACTCGCCGAAGTCCCATTACGAACGGCACTTCGCGCCAGTGGCGACCAAGGACTGCCTGCGGCGTTAGGTTCGGACACCACGGCGCAGATCTTTCAAGAGATCGCTCGAAAGATTGCGGCGAAGTTACCGGTTCATGCTTCCTGAGGTCGTCCCAGGCTTACAGCGCCCCCAAACCGGAGCGCTGCTGGACCGTTTTGGTCGCAAACACGACTACCTCAGAATCAGCGTCACGGATCGGTGCAATTATCGTTGTACCTACTGTATGCCTGCCTCCGGAATGAATTTCCTCCCCAAAGGGAATATTCTTTCGTTTGAAGAAATCATCCGCATTACGTCCGTTTTGGCGCGTTGCGGTGTGCACCACGTTCGACTCACGGGAGGAGAACCCACGGTTCGGAGGGGAATAGAGGACTTGGTCCGAGGAATCGCCCAGATCCCCGGAATCGACGACCTCTCGATGACGACCAACGGACATTTGTTTGCACCCATGGCGAGCGCCCTCGCAAATGCCGGGCTTCGTCGCGTGAATATCAGCATCGACTCGTTGGACAGTGGACAGTTCCGAAGCATCACTCGCGGGGGCGATCTCGCCAAAGTCATCGCCGCGATCCACGCAGCACGAGAACTAGGCTTGACACCGATCAAGTTAAACGCGGTGATGGTCGGTGGCGAAAATGAGGACCAACTGCGCGCCCTGGTGGCATTTGCCTCCGACTTTCCCTCGGAACTGATCGTTCGTTTTATCGAATTCATGCCGTTCGATGGAAACGACCGCGACAAGAAGCATATTCCTGCCTCAGTGTTGCGCGAGCGCCTAGGCCAAAGTTGCACACTCGTCCCCGCGGCGGCGTCTGGTGGCGGCCCCGCCCGCTACTGGCGAATTCAAGAAACGGGGTTAATCGTCGGCTTTATCTCACCAATCACCGAGCACTTCTGCCAACTGTGCAACCGCCTCCGCTTGCAGGCCGACGGCCACCTGCGCACCTGCCTGTCCCGAGAGGCTGCCCCCAGCCTCCGCGACATCCTACGAAAAGGCGTCTCTGATGAAGACTTAGAGACGGTGCTGCGTGAGCGGCTATGGGGAAAGGTCGCAGGGCACGAGGCTCATCTCGATAATCCGCGCGCTTTCGAAGGGGTGATGACCGCGATCGGGGGATGATCTTCCCTTTTGCCGATGCTTCGGTTACGTGCCGCTCCATGTGGTGGTTGTTCGTACAAGCATGGGCCGGTGAACCGGTTCAAACAGAGTTTCTTGCGGGCTCCTATGGGCGGGTCCAAGCAAGCACCGATCTCGCAGGCGGAGGCGGCGCTCCCGTCAATGTCGTGTCGCATCCTCCGCGATTGGAGCTCGACCCCTATCTGGAGTTGGACCTGGGGTGGCAGCTCACCCTCCCAGACAAGGCCCGTTTTCGCGTGATGGTGACTCCCGCCGTGAGCGGACCGCTGTTCCACTACGACGGAAATTGGGGCGATGTGTTCACCCTGCGAAATTTGTACGTGGAAGCCGATCAGTTCGCACCTACCCCGTTGACGGTCTGGGCGGGTTCCCGGATGTACCGAGGAGATGACCTCTATCTTCTTGACTTTTGGCCGATGGACAATCTGAACACGATCGGTGGCGGGGCCCGCTGGACGCCACCAAAGTCCGAAGTCTCCCTGCATGTGGGGATGAACCGCCTTTCCGATCGAGAGTGGCAGTATCAAGAGGTGGTCGTTCCGACCTCCGACGGCGTGTCCGGCGAAAAAGTGGTGTTCCTTGACCGACAACGTGTGGTCGGTAGTCTTCGCTTAGGAAGGGAATTTTCCGTTGGTGAAACCACCCTGCGCGCCCGGCTCTACGGGGAGTTTCACCATCTACCCGCGGGGGAACGCCTCAAAGACGATGCCTATGAAGAATTGGGCGTCGAAATGCTGCCTTCCGATCGAGGCAGCGTCATCGGAGCACAATTTTCGGCGTGGGGCTTTTTGCCGCAGTCTGCCACCCACCTCTGGGTCCGACGCGCGACCGGCCTTGCCGCCTACGGAGATTTGACCGTTCCTACCGACGGTCTGGCCCTGGACCTGCGATCCGCCAAAGCGCAAACTTGGACGATCGCCACCTCCACCAATCTCGAATTCGGCCCTGCGGGGGTCATGTTTGGTGGATATGTCGCCTACCAACAGGATGCGGATGGTCAGGCGCTCGACTTTGACGATCGGTGGGAGGTGATCGCCCTCGCACGGCCGTCCGTGTATATCGGCGAGCATGTCGCACTTTCCGCAGAGGTCAGCCATCAACATGTTCGACCCAACGGCCTAAATCCGCGCAGCGAGGCATTTGATCAACCGGACATCACGAAGATCTCGTTTTTACCGGGCCTTCAAACCGCAAAAGGAGGTTTTGCTCGCCCCAGAATTCAGGCGATCTACACCGTGAATTTTGTGGATGCCGAGGCTCGACGGTTCTTTTCGGAGCAGGATGTTCGCGCCCAACGCCCGGTGCAACACTATTTGGGCATCGGCGCGGAATGGTGGATCAACAGCCAGCGCACCGCGACACCCTGACATGTGGCGCCGTCTTCGAGCTTCCTTCCTTCTGTTGTCCCTGTTGGTCGTTGTGGGAACGCTCGGTTTTCGATGGATCGAAGGCTGGACTTGGCTGGAATCGATTTGGATGGTGGCGATCACGCTCACCACGATCGGATTCGGTGAAATACGGCCTTTGTCCGATACCGGCCGCGTGTTTATGATTGGCTTTATCGTCACCGGCGTTGGAACTGCCGCATACTCGTTGGCTCAATTAACGAGTTATGTCGCGGATGGCGGCCTGGTCGGCGATCTACGGGAGCGAAGGAGACGAGCGCGCATGCGGGACCTCAAGGACCATTTTATTATCGTCGGCCTCGGTCGATTGGGCAGGGAGGTGGCCGCTGATTTGATTCACGACGGCCACCGCGTGGTCGCGATCGATTCCGATCCCGCCGCCGCCATGGAGCCGCTCGCCGGGATCGCGGCTTTGATCCATGGGGACGCCACCTCAGATCAAGTGCTCGTCGAAGCTGGAATCGCGCGCGCGGCGGGGCTTGCGGTCGCTACCCCCAACAGCGCGATCAACGTTTTTGTGACCCTGTCGGCTCGACAACTCAATAAGAAGCTCAACATCCTTACCCGCATCGACGATCGCGATGCGGGGCTCAAGGCCATTCGCGCAGGGGCCAACGGGATCGTGAGCCCGTTTACATCGGGTGGTGCCCGAATGGCGAGCGGCCTCATGCACCCTCAATCCGCTAAATTCCTCGAACAATTGGTGGATCGCGAATACTCCGACCTATCGATCGCGGACGTACAAATCACCAATGCAAAATGCGTGGGCCGACTTCAAGACCTTGCCTTACGCGAACGTTTTGGGGTGATGGTGGTAGCTGTTCGCGATCCGAGCGGACAGGAGACCACAATTCCACTCGAAATCCGAAAAGGGGATGTCGCCGTGGTGTTTGGGAGCGGTTCAAGTCTCGCGAAGTTCCGCGCCGCCGCCACGACGGAATGACACCCCGATCCAAATGTCGCGGTCTGGCCGTGACAGCCTTCTGTCATACGTAAATATTAGCCTTGCCCCAACATCCTCGTCCTGGCACGACGAATGCTACGCACCGGGCCGAGGAGTGTCCATGAGAACCGTTCTGAGCTTGAGCTTCCTGATCTTGACCGGCTGCCCCCAACCTACCAATTGCACAACCGAAGCTCGATCTTCGGTGAGTGTGAACGTCGTGGATGAAAACGGCGAGCCGATTTTGAACGCGGAACTCACCTACTCGGTCGACGGCGGACCAAGCCTGGACTGCGAAATTTTCGGCGACGGTTCTTCCGTTTGTGGCTGGGAAGCCTCCGGCGAGATTGCGATCACCGCCACCGCTCAGGGGTATCAAAGCGCCTCCGAGACCGTGACCGTCGAAAGCGACGAATGCCACGTGATCTCCGAATCCCTTACTTTGACCCTGACCGAAGTGCAGTGCCCGCCACCAGGCCCCTCCGTGATCGCCGAGGTTTCAGCGGAAGGATACCCCGACGGCACACTGCCCAATGACGCTCACATCTGGGTTTCCGATGGTACCTCCGAGGTACCCATCGAATGCTGGGTCCAGGGGGACGCCGAAAGCGGCGTTCAATATGCCTGTGGTGAGGGTCTCGCCGGCGATCTGGAGATCTGGGGCGAAGCACCCGGGTTTGGGTCGGAAATCGTGTCGGTTCACGTCGATGCGGATGAATGCGGGCCGATCACCGAGAACATCGGATTATTGCTCCACGACGACTGCAGCGACGAGGACGATACTGCCGAACCTTCGGTTTTTGTGCTCGTTTCTGCAGCCGAGGGCATCGACGGCGCCATCCCCGAAGACACCGAGGTCACCATTACGGATTTGGAAGCTGACATCCCGAGCGAACTCTGCACCATGCAGGGCGCCGACCTCACCGGCGTCACGTTCTACTGCGGCTCAGAGCAAGCTGGAAACTTCCAAATCACCGCATCCGCCAACGGCGGTCTGAGCCAAGCGTCCGCGGCCGTACTCGTCGAAAATGATGAATGCGGCGATGTTGTCCCCGGATACGTGGAACTGACGCTGCCCGTGGTGGACTGAGCCGGCCTCGATAGTCAAGCAGTTGACTATCAGTACCGCGCCTCCGACTTCGCAAGTCAAGTTCGGAGGCGACCGTGCCGGGAAAATACGGCTCAAAGGCCGTGACCCCGAGGAGCGCCGTGAGGACCGCAGGGAAGCTGCGGCTGTAGCCCGCGACCGAGCAACCGTCTTGATACGGTTTGTTCGGCCGCATCTGTCGGCCGAGTGATTGTCTCTATCCTAACGCCGCTTCAACCTGGGTTCCACCAGTCAGCAGCGCCCGCATTTGGGCGTTGAGATGCACCAGCA
>SYKL01000016.1 GCA_005797785.1 Pseudomonadota bacterium
GCGGGCGTTTGGTCGTTGAGCGGGATGGGGAAAAGTGGAAGGTGCTAGAGCCTTTTGACTATCCTGCCGACACGCGGGTGGTCGAGGCGCTGGTCTCGGAACTGTCGGCAATCGACAAGGGTGTTCCGATGGACGGCGACAAAGCGGACTTTGGACTTGCCGATCCGCCGCTGGCCGAGGTGACCTTGACCCTCGAAGGTGGCGAGACCCGCCAATTGAAGGTGGGACACCCCGCCACTGTCACGCGAAAACTGTATGTACAGGCGGCTGATGGAGGGATCGCGGCCGTCGAATCGGACGTGCACGAGCTGTTGATCGAAGACGCCGAGTCCTATCGGGATCTGCGGATCTGGAGTTTTGAACCGTCGGAAGTGCAGTCGGTGGTGCTCGATTCCGCCGAGGGCACCCTGGAGGTTTCGCGGGATCCATCCAACCGATGGTGGCTTCGCGGATACGGCCGCGCGGACGCCGATCGCGTCGAGGATTTGGTGGTTGGACTGTTGAACATCCGTCTGCAGCGCTGGCATTCTCCGGCCGAGATTTTCATCGACAAGGTGGAACACACCGCAGTGGTCACCCTCAAAGATGGCCAGCAGTTTCGCATGGAGGTTGGCGTTTCCACCGGTGTCATCTCTTTGGTGCGCGTGGAGGGTGGCGCGGCGTCCGGCCCGGTGAACAGCGAGGAGCTGGCGCTGTTGGGTCAGGGACCGGCGGACATCGGCGAATCCCGTGCGTTTCCATTGGATACGACCGCGATTACTGGTCTGAGCGTTGAACTCCCCGACGGCCGTTGGTCCCTCCAAAAGAAAGGGGACATTTGGGAACGCGACGGGAAGGAAGAACTGAAGGCGCAGGCCGCCCTGGAGGCGGTGGCTCGAGTCGGGATCGAATACCCGATTGAGCCCCCGCCGGCCTGGAGCGAAACGGTTGGAAAAATCGTCGTTCAAGAGGGTGATGCGCAGTCGGTTTGGGAGGTCGGCGGCCTGGTCGACGATCGATGGCGGCTCGTTCGCGATACCGCCGGTGGCGATCCATATCGGGTGCAAATGGCGGCTTTTGGACCGATCGCTGCGCCTTTCTAAACATTGGCGCCTCGACATTTGGTAAAGCACCGTACGATCTGCCTGCACGGATCATCCGTTCTCCGCTCGGCTTTGCCTCGCTGCGCGGTCCTCACGACCGTTGCCGTTTCGTTTGGCCGGCCTACGAGCGGCGCTCTCCGGACCCGCAAGTGCGAGCCGGCGGCCGTTCCGGTCCTTGCACGGAATCCCCACAAAGTGTGACCGATTCGGACTGGCGGAGGCCCGACCTTTCGCTATAGGATCCGGTTTGGTGCGAGGAATTCGATGACGTTGCAGGCACCTCGAGCGCGGTGGTGGTTGGGCCTAGGGGCCATGGGCATCGCATTAGCGGCCTTGTTCTCTACAAATACGCCAGCGGCTCCTGAACCCTCATTGCCTCCGCGTCCCGCGGCGCCAACGACGGCGTCGGTTCCTTACGAGACGATTTCCCCGGCGTTGCGCGGATTGGCGCTGCCACTTTCCGAGCCGATTTTGGAGGCATTGCGCGAGCGTCGCTGGGAGGCCGCGGCGAAGGCGCTCACGGCCATGGATTCCAGCAAGTTGGTGGGGCCACAAAAAGGGGATTGGGCCTTTCTTTGCGCCTATGCACTCTCCCATTCCGGTCAGGCCGAGTCGGCGCAGCCGTACTTGGCCCTGATTCAGGATGCGGACTCGGTTCCAGCCTCGTACGCGGCGCTGGTGGAAGGCGAGGTATTGCGCGATTTGGAGAAGTGGGAGGAAGCGTTGGTGGCCCTGGATCGGGTACCTGCGGATTCCTCGGCCTGGCCAAGAGCGGCCGTTCAGAGGGCGGAAGTGCTCCGAAAAATGGACCGCACCGCTGACGCATGGTCGATCTATGAGGCGCTCGCGGCGAGGCCGGATCCATCGCCGGGTTCTGCGGTCGCCTTGCTGGCTCTGGCGCGCCGGGCGGGCATTGGCAGCCCCGATGCCTACCCATTGCTGCGACGCGTGTGGGTGGCCTATCCGCGCACGGACGAGTCGATCGAAGCTGCCAAACTGCTTGAGAGCTACCCGGGCCCCAAGTACCAACCGACCTGGCAGGAAGTCGGCAAGCGCGCTGAGCGACTCATGGAGAAAAACGACCTTGCGGGGGCGATTCTAGAGACTGGCCGTCGCGCCGCGGAGGTCACGGGCAATAGCGAAGACGCTTGTCGGTTCATTTGGGTGCGCGGGAGAAGCCTCTACCGAAGCAATAAATTGACGGATGCGGCTGCGGCGATCGGTGATGCAGGCGAGCGCTGCAAGGACGTGCCAACGGACTATGGTGCACGTTCGTTGTACATTCTCGGCCAGGCAAAATACCGCAAGGGAGAGTATCTCGCCTCGGCTGCGGCCAATGAGAAGATCGCGCAGTTGTATCCCAAAAGCTCTTTTGCGGACGATGGCCTGACTCAGGCGGGATTTGCGTGGCAGGAAGCCGGACGTCTTGAGGATGCCCGTCGGGTATGGGAGCGGGCGCTAGTGGACTTTCCCGACGGGGACACCGTTCCCGAGTCCACCTTTCGGCTTGCATTTGCGCTCTACCTGGACGGAAAGCCCGAGGAAGCCCTTAAAGTCGCCGATCGGTTGGCCGCGCTACCTGTGCGCACCGATGCCGCGAACATCGCGGCGGGTCGGTATTGGGCCGCACGATTGCGGATGTTTCCGGATGTGGCGCATCCGGAGGTGCGCACGACCGATCCAAAACGAAAGGAAGAGGCGATCGCACGGTGGAAATCCCTCTGCGAGGATCAGCCGCACAGCTTTTATGCGATCCTCGCTTGGTCCAGGTTGAAGGAAGAAGATTCGGCGTTGGCGGACAAGGTTGCGGTGCGGCCGGCGAACTTCGATCACGGATCCGGCGCGGGCGGTTGGCAGGTGCGCACCGAGTTTATTCGCGACGAAAAAGTGCGAACGGGCCTTGATCTCGCGCGCTTAGGGCTGATTCAGGAGGCGATGGCGGAGTGGTCGGATGTCGATCAAGCGAGCTTGACCGGCGACGAAAAAGCATGGATGACCGAACTCCGCATTCTTTCTGGCGATTGGTTGCTGGCGCACGACGACATGCGCAAATGGATGACAACGCATCCGCCGGGAACCCTCGGCGAACGCCAATCCCAGGTACTGCGGGTTGCTTATCCTGATCGTTACTGGGATCTGGTCAAGAAGCATGCTCCGTCGTATCGGTACGAACCGCGGTTGTTTCACGCCTTGGTGCGAGAAGAGTCCAACTTCAACCGGGTGATCCAATCACCGGTGGGAGCCCGCGGTCTGTCGCAATTGATGCCGGCCACGGCGCAAGAGACCGCGCGTTGGATGAAGATCAAGGTTACCAATAGCCAATTGGACGATCCGGACACCAACCTGAAAATCGGCGCTCGGTATTTGGATTCCGTGCACGGATCGTTTGGAGGCAGCCCTTACCTCAGTTTAGCGGGGTACAATGCGGGTCCTGGCCGAGTTCGCCAATGGCTCACCGAGTGGGGGAATGTTCCCACCGATGAATATGTCGAACGAATCCCGTTTCGCGAGACGCGCGGGTATGTTCGGCGGGTGATGGGCAGTTGGCAGACCATGCGTTGGCAGTTCGACGATGGACCTCTGTTTTATGATTTGTCCGCCTACAATCATAAGTCAAAGAAGGAATAGTAAATCTCTTTACGATTCCAACGCGGCCAGCAGCTTGGGTACGGCGACGTCATAGCGCCACGAGGTGTGCCGATGTCCGCCTTTGAACTCCTCAAACTCATGGCAGATGCCGTCCATTTTGAGGCGCGCTACCAGCCTTCGGCCGCCGAATTGGAGCAGGTATTCGTCGACGTTGCCCCAGTCGATCCACAGCGCTTTGAGGGTGGACAACGGTGAGAGATCCCGGTGAACCGGATCAAAGCGCTTCCAGCTCTCCAAAACCGAGAAGTCCACTTCGCCGGTGGCCAAATTGACCGGAAGCCGAGCTGGGAACGGCGCTGCCCGAAGATCGGGGGAATAAGCGCACGACATGCACAGCAGATTGAGCGCGGAAAACTGGTGCGAACTCGTCTTTTCGGCAGTCCAGAAATCCGCCAAGAAACGCTCGGGGGCGGCTCCGAACCCGAGCATCGCTTGGGGTACATCCCCTAAATAACAGAGGTCAAATCCGCAGTCTCCGGAGAGACAGCCCACTGCGGAAAACACGCCGGGAAAGGTGAGGGCGAGGTGTATCGCACCGAACCCTCCGGAGGATCGGCCTAAAACGCCCCAATGGGTCGCCGGAAAGCGCGCCGAAATCCACGGCACCAGCTCTTTGGCGAGCCAGGTGGCATAATTTCCAATCGCTGGAGAATCGAGGTATTGGCTGCCCCCTAGGCGAGTCATCACATCAGGAAGCACGGCGATGAACCTCGAAGTGCCGTCTGCAATCCACCGATCGGCGCGCGTCGAAAAGGGCACCTCCTGCATGCCTCGGTTGAACATCTGCTCGCCGGTGCCGGAATATCCTGGGAGGAAAAGGAGAATCGGCAGCCGCTCGGTGGGCTGATACCCGGGCGGCGTGTACACGCGAACTTCGCGCACCACCGGATCTCCCCAAAAATTGTCCTTCAGAGCGGCGCTGTCGTGATATAGGAGCTCAACGCGCCCGCGTTGTTCCGGGGGAAGGTGCGGGAAGGGGAACGGCATGACGGCCTCCAACACACGGGTATCGCCTTGACGGATCTGGAGCGAATCGGCGGTGAGCAAGCGTTGGAGCGGCTGGTTCGCCGCTTTGTGGATCGCGTGTTTGCCGACTTCATCATCGGATTTCAGTTCGAAGGTCGGGATCGCGAGCGGATCTTCAGGCACGAATTGGAGTTTGCCGGTGCGCATTTGGGCGGCTCGCACAAGTATAGTGGTCGACCGATTGGAAGTACGCATCGTCCCTTGAAGATCAACCGGGGCCAGTTCCGGCGGCGACTGGCATTGCTGAAAACCGTGCTTCGCGAGGAATCGGTCTCGGAAGATGTGATCGAGCGGTGGGTCGCCTTCGAAAGCAGGTTTGAAGCTGTCGTTACCGATGGGACAGATTGTGGTCCTCCGGTCGACTTCCCGTGAGCGCGCCCCAAGTTGGCGCGGTAGGATAGGGGCTCGGCTCGGGGTCGGCGTTGGCCTTTGTACACTTGCACGTTCATTCGCAGTTTTCGCTGCTCGACGGCACCATGGATCCGTCCCATGTCGCTTCCGCCGCGGCAAAGCAGGGGATGCCTGCGGTGGCCCTCACCGACACCTGCAACCTGTTTGGTGCGGTCGCCTTCTATAAGTCATGTAAGGGGGTGAAGCCGATCATTGGCGCGGAACTTCATGTGCAACCTGAGGGGTTGAGCGGGGGTTTGGACGAGCGCGAGGGGGCCGGTTTTCAGGTGATCGCGCTTGTGGAAGA
>SYKL01000127.1 GCA_005797785.1 Pseudomonadota bacterium
CCGCTTCGTTTTGCCGGCCTACGAGCAGCGCTCTCCGGACCGGCAAGCACTACAAAGGCGGTCGTTCCGGGCCTTGCAGTTCGGCAAGCACGCGATCGATCGCGGCCCGTCGGCGCGGGATTCGCGACAATTCCGCCAAGAAGATGCCTTGAAAGACCGCTTCGGCGACATGAAGCTTGTCGTTGACGACCACATAGTCAAACTCAGGCGCACCACGAAGTTGCTCGTCCACCTGGGACATTCGTCGACGCAACACCTCTTCGGAGTCGGTCCCCCGCGTGCGCAACCGCTGTTCCAGCGCGGCCACGGACGGAGGCAGAATAAACACGCGAATGCACCCAGGATACGCCTGTTTTACCTGCCGCGCCCCTTGCACATCGATGTCCAACAGCACCGACTGCCCGGCGTCGATCGCCGCCTCCACCGGCGCTCGCAGGGTACCATAACGGCGGTCGTAGACCGTCGCATATTCAAGGAACTCCCCCCGTTCTAGCCGCTCGGCGAATCCTTCCTGAGTCAGGAAATGGTAGTCGCGCCCGTGGACTTCGCCCTCGCGGGGAGGCCGGGTGGTTGCCGACACCGAAAACTGCAGGTCCGGCAACCTCGACATCAAAGCACGGATCAAAGTGGATTTTCCGACACCGGAAGGTCCGGTCACCACAAATAGGGCGCCCTTGTCCGGACGCTCCAGCTCCAACGTAGAAACCGGTTTGGAAGTGCTCATTCGACGTTGGCCGACTGCTCGCGCATGCGCTCCAACACCGATTTCATTTCGACCACCCGGTGACTAATGGGGTGCTCCGCCGATTTTGAACCGATGGTGTTGACCTCACGATGCATCTCCTGCAACAGGAAATCCAGCCTTCGACCTACCGGATCGGCCGCTGCCATCGCTTCGCCAAATTGATCGCAGTGGCTTCGCAGACGAGCCACCTCCTCGGAAATGTCCGATTTATCCGCCAACAACGCCGCCTCCTGGATGATGCGATTGGCGTCATAGCGATCGCCGATCATCCGACGAATGCGCCCTTCCAGTCGCTGCCGGATCCGGTCATTGATACCTTCGGTCGCAGCTTCGACGTCGCCCACCCCATTTGCGAGCTGGGCCAGGTTTTGTTCCAAATCGCGGCGTAGCGCTTCCCCTTCCCGCTCTCGCATCTGCGTTAAATCCGCAATCGCAGCCTGTAAAGCTACCTCGCAGACCCCCCACTCGGTCATGACGTCGACCGGCGCCTCAGACACGGTCAACACACCCGGTTGGCCCAAAATAAACGTAAGCGGCGCATCCTTCTGAAGGAAACCGGACATCTTATCGCCGATTTCATTGATTACCCGAGCGTATTCCTCCGCCAGACCCCGATCTACCGTCACCATCGAACCCGGCCCGTGGCCCGAGCGCCGAATGAATGCGTCAATTCTCCCTCGTGTAAAAGGGTCTTTCAGCAGATTATTGATCCGCGGCTCCAGCGGCATATACTCGCGGGGACACCGCACCTGCAGATCGCGAAAGCGGTTGTTGACGCTTCGAAGCTCAACAACTACCGTGACCGCGCCGTTGCTCGCTTCCCCCCTTCCATATCCGGTCATCGAGCGAAGCATCGTAGCTCCTGGCAAGCGGCCCAGTAACCTGCCGCCTGCGGCGCTACCACGTCCCGGAAATCACCAAACCCCCCGTGTGGCGCCCCACCATCCCTGGAGAAACCGACATGGTAAACAGGCTCGGATCGCGGGGTCTGCCTTCCCAATAGGCTTTATCGTTGACCGCCATCTGCGCGCCCGCACAGGCATACCCGAGCGGACTGAACACCCCGGATCCCACCCAACCGCAGATCAAAGCGCCATTTGGTACATCGACGCCCATGTGGATCAGCGCCGTCCGCGAACGGGTGGCGCCCGCCGTGACCACGAATCCTCCGCCGATCATCGTCATAAACCCGAAGGTCGCCAAAAAGGGTTGCTCGTTCGCAATCCCGCCCACGCCCATGCTGAGACCCGCGCCGCCCATTCCCAAGCCAAAGTAGGACACATTCCGCCCGGCCCAATACCGGTGCACCTCGATCGGCGGCGGCGAAACCAACGGTTCCGGCTCGGCGGCAGCCGCGAGACCACCGCACAGAACCGCGCCTAGGAGCACGAGTAATCCTCCCCATCGTCGCAGGAAGCCACGCAGTCCCACCCGCTGAATTCGACTTCGCAATTGAAACCCGAGCCTTCGAGAGTCCCGGTACCGTCCCCATAATAGTCGACCGTGTAGTCCCAATAGTACGTGCCATCCACGGTCGAATATGCATAGTCCCAGTGAACGGATCCATCAGGAAAATCCTCACGTTCGCCGCTGCTGTCGTAATCGGCACCCGATTCGTCAAACTGTGCAACGCGGTATCCGTCGCCATCGCCCTCGATTTCCGCGGAATACGTGTAGTCGGCGGTCGACTCCTCTTGGGATTCGACGTACGTCAGATCCGAGGATAGCACCCCTTCTCCGCCTCCATAGGGGGTCTGGATGCTGTACTCAAAGCCGTCGTCGGTATAGGTGCCCTCGTCCACGCGGAAGATGTCATCACCATCGGAATACCAGCGCACTTCCTCACATCCGGTGCGCTCGACCCGCTCCACGGTGGTGTACTCATCGCCGAGCACATCCGTGCGAACGATGGTGATCTCGGTGTCCACATCGCCATTGGTCTGCACGAAACCGTAGCCCGAAGCTTGAGCGCTACCGACCCAGGCGTCGCCTGCATAGGAAATCTCGTATTCGATGTCGCCCGTCTCCAGGGAATATTCGCCCACCACCCGGGTTTCGAAGCCACCCGCTGGATCGACATCAAAGGAGCCGTCGCCCTTGCCTTCGGCCACCCAGGTCGCGATTCCGCCCGCCCAATCGAAATAGTCGGCATCACACGCCAGATCGGATTCGATCTCAAACTTGGGTTGACAGCCCAACAACCCGAACCATGCAAGCCACACCATCGCTTTCCTCCGCCCGACAACGTCCCCGGTGGATCGCACGACGTCAAGCTGGCGCAGACGAACCTTCCGAACTCAAGCTTAAAAGCCTGGAAGTCATTTCATCATCCAGCCCCAATGCTTGCTGGAGCGAAAGTTCAGGATGAACATCCCACATCCGCGGAATCGGGATCGAACCAACATCCCTCGGGTACAGATCCAGGCGTTCGCCGCGGGTAAGTCGTATCCACCCGTCTAACAAAGGGTGCTTCAACACCCCCAGCAGAAACTCCAATTCAAACGGGCATCCCGGCTTCGGCTGCACGATCGTGCAGGTATGTCCAACAAAAATCCCCGTTCGATCGATCTCTGCACGGACGGGACCGGCGCCACGCAGACGTTGTACAACGATTTTGGGCAGTTCAAACATCTCGCGGTGTTTGGCCCGGTGCATCAGCTCCGGTCGATAGTCCAACCATCGGTTTCGGTGGCTAAAAAAATCCGCGGCATCCGCATACGGAACCCGGCCATCCCCGGGCTCATCGGAAAGCAGACGATCGCGGCCTCCCATCGGACCGTGCACGACCACACCGGTGTCGACCTTGCACAAATCTCGGAGAAAACGATCCGCCGAAGCCATCCGTCGGAGGATTTCACGGTCGATCGGAAGCAGATCGCGCCGTAGGATCGCGCCTTCCATCTCCAATACCTGCGACGCTGCGATTCCATGCGCAGGAAGCGGCGTTGTCGGCGCGTTCCGCTGAACGATCACCGTCACCACATCGACCGACGCGCCCACAAACGGCTCCGTTGCCGAGAAATCCACAATTCTGTGCTCAGACAACCACAGCCGCCGCAGCGGTTCACCGTAGGGTTGCATCAAAATCGGAGCAGGGAGCACTAATCCCACGATCCCACCTGGCCCCACCCTCTCCAAAGCCGCCGCAGCGAACGGAACCGACAAATCGAACCGACCTTTCAACCATGGGAATCGACGAAGCAGCCCTGACTTATACTCTTTATCCTGCCGTTCCGAAGGAACAAAAGGTGGATTTCCCACCACCAGCTCCACCTCAGGCCCCGGTGCCAATCCATCGCGAAGTTCGATGGTGGCACTCGGAACCGCCAATTTTGCGACCAACACCGCCAAGGGATCCACATCGGTGCCTAGAATCGCGGCAACGCCCGCTTCATGCAACGCGAGTAAGAACGCCCCCATTCCGCAAGACGGGTCAAGGGCAGACTTTGGCACCGCACCAAAGGCCGCGATACATTGGGCCACCAGCCGACGGGCCAACGGCTGCGGGGTATCAAACCCGCCACGCTGCGATCTTCCTGCATTTTGAGGCGCGGGGTACCTCGCCCCCTGCGGAATCCGCACCACCGCCTTCGGCGAATCCACCGCCACCGCACGAAGATCTGCTCGTAGCCCGAGGTCGCGCTCGGCGACCACCGTGCTGCACCGCGCCAGCAGCCCCGCTTCCGCGACCACCGCCCATGGATCGCCAGCGACCACCTCAGCGGCGGCCACTACGGCGCGATCGACAGCTTCCGATCGCCACAACTCAGCCAGGTAGGCGTCGATGGCGGACTTCATCCCCACGCCGCCAATAGCTCATCCACTTGGCGAGAAAGCGTCCAACGATCCTCCAATATTCTCGCCCGCGCCGCCGCACCTCGACGCGCCCGCTCCCTCACCACCCCGGCTTCGCGCATCGCCGCCATCAGTGCCTCGAAATCATCCGAGGGGACGCACCATCCCACCGCCGCGTCCACCAACTCCGGGATCCCCGACACCGTCGTCGAAATCACCGGAAGACCCGCCGCCATGGCTTCCATCAACGCCACCGGAATGCCGTCCCGATCCCCATCCTCGGCAATCCGGCACGGCAGCACAAACAGGTCCGATTCGGCGAGCAAGGCGGGGATTTGGCTGGGTGGAAGAAATCCGGTGGTCACCCCCAATGAGCTCGGAAGATCGCTCACGATGCGAAACTCCCAATCGGGGAACTCGCGCGCCGCACGAACCAGCAGATCCAACCCTTTTTTTGGCACATTCCGCCCCACCGACACCACCCGCACTTTCCGCTCGCGGTGCGCAGCGACCGGCACATTCTCCGGCACCCCACACCGGAGGATCACCGAAGAAATACCATAGTTCTCATGAAGCCAGCGCGCGTGATGCGCCGAGATCGCCAAAACCTTGTCGGCGGCACGCAGCACTTGAGCCGTATCCACCCGCGGTTTAAACAGATCAACCCCGTGGACCGTCACCGAAAACGGGATCCCTGCCGCCGTCGCCGCATGGCGCGCCCATTCCGCCGCCTCCCCGGCAAAGTGCGCATGAATGCGATCAAAACCTTGTTTTGCCAACTCAGCCAGCCACCCTTGCCGCAGCGCCACCTTCCAGTGCGCTTTCGACCGAAGCCGCCAACTGCGCCACGGAAACTTCGGTGGGTACTGCACCTTCACCAATGGGATCTGATCGTGCAGTTCGCCGTCAGAGCGCCGTCCGATTGCAACCACCTCCACTGCGTGCCCGCGACGCCGCAACTCCTCGATTTCCCGCATCACAAAGGTCTCGGTGAGCGTCGGCCAGTACCGCACGACATACAGCACTTTCAAGGCAGCACCTCGCAAACGAAGTCGTCGACTTCGGCTGCGCGTTGCGCCCATGTTCGCACCCGGGCGCGGGAAAGCAGGCGTTTGCGGAGGTGTTCGTCGGAATACGCTTCCTGAAGTGCGCGGACCAAATCGTCCACGTTCCCGGGTTCGTACGGATGAAACATTCCTTCCGCCGCATCGCGCATGGCGGGCGTATTCGCGGCGACGATCGGCACCCCCGCCGCAAGGTAGTCCCACAGCTTCAGCGGAGAAGTCAGCTCCTCCCCGAACCATCCCGGCGCCAGCGGCAGCACCAACACCCGAAATTGCGCCAACCGATCCGGGACCTCCATGTGCCGTAATTCAGGCTCCACCCTTAGCTTTCCATCGGACATGCGAACCAATTCTTGGGCGTCGTCGGGCGACACCAGGGTCACCGAAGGCTCCAGCCGCGCAGCCGCACTTGCTAGGTCCGTCAACCCCTTGGAAGCCCGGATGCTCCCCACATATCCGATGCCCTCCCCGTCCCTTGGCGCACGAATTCGATCCCCATGGCAGCCGTTGTGGGACACCCGGCTTGGAGGTAATTCCGGATGAACCTCCTTCAATAACCGAAGGGTGCCCCCGGCATTCGCGACCACCCCGCGCGCCACGCTCAGCACCTCCCGTTCCAAAACCCGCCAAGATTCAGGATCTTCACCCCTCTCCATCGCCTGCAGAGAGTCCACCTCATGAGCCTCCAGCACGATCGGCAACTTCGGGAAAAACCGAGCCACCTCCATGGCATAGCGCTTCGATCGCGCATACACGACCCCGCCGCCGCGCGCCCAGCGCACCCACGCCGCTCGAAAGGCGATCGACGCGAGAGTCCGCGATCGGGGCAGGATTCCCAACCGAAGGCCCGGGTGCGGTGCTAGCCCATAATAGTCAAGTATCTTGTCTACACCAAGCCTCTCCTCGCCCGCCGGATCCGCCCACAACGTCACCTCATGGCCACGGCAGGCCATCGCATGGGCCATGTGCACGACCTGAATCGCTTGCGCACGCGCGGAGGGAAGTTGAGGTCGGTACAGCCAAAACCAGCGCATGCTTTCCCCGTCGCCGCGAATGTAACCGAACATCGATCGAGGGCATGGGTCACGTTATGACGCGAACTCCAATGGGGACGCCATGACCACCGCCGCTGTTGTCCGTTCGACCGCCTTGTTCGGACTGTTCGCGCTCGCCGCCTGCCCGAAAACACCGCCGGTCGCCGCCGGTGAATCCGCCTTCGTCTACCCCTCTGCGCCAAGAGGCACAGTTACCGACGATTATCACGGCACGGTGGTCGCCGATCCATACCGCTGGCTCGAAAACCCGGACGCACCCGAGACCCGGACCTGGATCGAAGCCGAAAATGCGTTGTTTGAGGGATGGGTATCCCAGGCGATGGAGCGCGCACCTCTCCGCGCCCGCCTTGAAGAACTCTGGAACTATGAGCGTTTTTCAAGTCCAATGAAAGTGAAGGACCGTTACTTCTATTTCCGAAACGACGGTCTCCAAAACCAATCGGCGATGTACGTCTCAGAGGGCATCGACGGCAGTCCTCGCGTTTTACTTGATCCCAATGCCCTTTCCGCGGACGGTACCCTCTCGCTGACCGAATATTCCGTCTCCGACGACGCCCGCTACCTCGCTTACGGTGTATCGGACGGCGGATCCGACTGGATGAAATTTAGAATTCGCGACATTACCACCGGAAACGACCTGGAAGAGACCCTCGAATGGGTGAAGTTCTCGAATGCCACGTGGACGCCCGATGGAACGGGGTTTTATTACGGTCGCTACCCTGCCCCCGCCAACCCACTCGAAGAAGTCAACGTCGATCAGAAGCTGTATTTTCACAAGGTCGGCACTCCGCAATCGGCCGACACGCTGGTCTACGAGCGCCCCGACCACCCCGATTGGGGCTTTGAGCCTCACATCACCGAAGACGGCAAGACTCTCGTGCTTTCGATCTGGGAGGGAACCGCAGAGAAAAATCGGATCTACCTTCAAGATCTCACCAAGTCCGGCGCCGCTTTCGTTCCGCTCTTGGACGGCTTCGACGCCTACTACAAATTCCTCGGAAACGAAGGAACCACCTTCTATTTTAATACCGACATCGGTGCGCCTCGCGGCAAAGTGATCGCCATCGATCTCCAAAAACCTGCGCCGGACCAATGGAAGACCGTGATCGCGGAGGGGAGTGAGCCCATCGAATCCGCCTCCTTGGTCGGCGGTCAGTTCATTCTGAAACAACTGAAGGATGCGAAATCCCAAGTTCGATTCTACGATCTCAGCGGCAAGTTTGTTCGGGAGCTCGCCCTCCCCGACCTGGGCACTGCCACCGGTTTCCAGGGGAAAAGCACTGATAACGAGACCTTTTTTACTTTCGAAAGCTATACCCGGCCCCCCGCCACCTACCGCCTGGACGTGAGCACGGGCACCGCCTCGGTGTTCAAGGCGTCAAAGCTGACGTTCAATCCGGACGACTACACCACCGAACAGGTCTTCTATACGTCCAAGGACGGCACCCAAGTTCCGATGTTTCTCAGCTATAAAAAAGGTCTGCAAAAGACTGGAGATACGCCAACCTTGCTGTATGGGTACGGTGGGTTCAACATCGCCATCACCCCCGGCTTCAAGGAATCCAACCTGTTGTGGATGGAAAACGGCGGGATCTTCGCGGTCGCCAACCTGCGGGGAGGCGGCGAATATGGCCGCGAATGGCATGAGGCTGGCACCCTCGATCGCAAGCAGAATGTATTCGATGATTTCATCGGCGCCGCCGAATGGCTGATCGCGAATGGCTACACCCAAAGCCAGCGACTGGCGATCTCTGGGCGAAGTAACGGTGGTTTGCTCGTTGGTGCCGCGATCACCCAACGCCCAGACCTGTTTGGAGCGGCACTTCCGGCGGTGGGCGTTCAAGACATGCTTCGTTACCACCAGTTCACCATCGGCTGGGCCTGGGCTTCCGACTACGGCCGTTCAGACGACCCCAAGATGTTCCCAGCGTTGCACGCCTACTCTCCGTACCACAACGTCAAGCACGGTACTGCCTATCCGCCGACCCTGATCACCACCGGCGATCACGACGATCGCGTGGTCCCCGCGCACAGTTTCAAATTCGCGGCGGCCCTACAGCACGCGCAGACGGGTCCAAACCCGATCTTCATTCGGATCGACACCCGCGCCGGCCACGGCGCCGGCAAGCCCACCGCCATGCTGATCGACGAAACCGCAGACATTCATGCCTTTTTGATCCGGGCCCTGAAAATCCGCCTCGGAAAACGGTAAACGGATCTTGCCCGACCTTTTTTGCATGTTTGTCACGCGGGACCCCCGTCCGACCGGCTAAGAGTGCGGCCTGCACCTGATCTGCAGACGGGGAAGGCAAATGCGCAATTTATCTTGGTTGGTTCTAGCGAGTTTCGTGATGGTCGGCACCGGATGTCCGCGTACCCTCCCCGTCGACACCTCCAATGACACGTCGGACACCGAAGAAACCGGCGATGACACCGAAGAGACCGGCGATGACACCGAGACGGACGACACCAACCTCGACACCTCGGATGAAGGTGACACCATCTACGACATCCAAAACGGCACCCTCGAAGTGGGCACCGAAGTCTCCCTCTACGGCGTCGTCGCTCTGACTCCTCCAGGACGTTACGGTTTCTACGCCGGTGAACCGGGAGGCGGCGCCTACAGCGGCGTGTATGTGTTTGCGTGGGCAGAGGACGCCGGTCCCGACTTCGCCGTCGGCGATCTCGTCAACATCGCTTCGGGAACCATCGAAGAGTACCCCGAAGATCAGACGCCGAGCACCACCGAAGTCGTCATGGACGACGCCGACCTGTCGTTCCCCGGCGGCACCGCCGTGGTCACCCCCACCACGATGGAATTGACGGACTTCGCCGACGACGGCCTGTTGTTGCAGTTGGAAGGAACGCTGGTCACGGTGGCGGCGGAAATGACCGTCACCTCCCCGCCCAACAACTTCGGCGAATGGGTGGTCAATGGCAATTACACCGTCGGCGGCAGCTTCTACGCGTTTGAAGCCGAAGCAAACGCCACGCTCACCAGCCTCACCGGCGTGCTCGTGTACAGCTACGGTGAATGGAAGATCGAGCTCCGCTCGGACGCCGACGTCGGTGGCTACGAAGGTCCGGGCGTCATTGAACCGGGCGATTGCGAAACGGCTGACAAATGCGCTGCTGACTTGGTTGCCGGCGACCTCATGTTGACCGAAGTGCAATTCAACCCACAGGTGGGCGACGACGCAGGCAACGAGTGGTTTGAGATCCGCAACACGACGGCAGGAAGCATCGATCTCAACGGTGTCAGCTTCTACGACGACACCTCCAGCTCGATCACCATCAGCACCTCCGCGGTGGTCGCCCCCGGTGACTACTTCGTGATCAGCAATGCTGGCGTTGGCACCTGGGCCTACACCACCTTCATCGCCGACTACACGCACGCCTCCAGCGGCTTCGGACTCGGCAACAGCGGCGACGGCGACTACATTCAGATCAAGGTTGGAAGCCTGTTTATTGATGAGGCCAACCCGCTTTGGAACCCCAGCACCACCTCCGGGTACGCTTGGCAGCTGAGCTCCAGCGTGACCACCGCTTCGGGCAACGACACCCTCGGCGCTTGGTGCGCAGCGACCACCGCCATCGAAACCGTGGGCCTCAACACCGATTACGGCACCCCAGGTGCCGTAAACGTGGCGTGTCCGCAATAGGTCCTCGCGTCGACGTTTTCGGTGTTAAGCTGGAGCGATCTCACTGAGCTGAGGTCGCTCTTTTTTGCCTCCACTCTTCGACGGCATGGAGTTTCCATGGGCCACCGACAACGCCCCCCCCAGCATCGCCCGCTGGTCAATGACTATGTCGACACCTACGACGAAATGCGCGATAATCAAATCGCTAACAGTCTTCCTTACCAGACCGTGACCAACAACGCGGTTGGCGGCGCCATGGGCACTGGCATGGAGATGATCGCCAACGGCCGGCAGATCGCCATCGCGACCGGGAGCCGCACCGCCGAAACGGTCGGACGCCTGGGCACGACCAGCCGGATCTCGCAGGCGGCTGTGCAGGGGCGCCCTGGATTTGATCCGGCCATGAGCGGCCGCAACGTCCGCCAAACCGAGCTCGGAGCATCGATTGGTGGCATGCAAGGCCGCGTGATGAACGGCGCGCTCGGCGTGATCGGCATGCAGCAGGGCACCGACCAGTTTTTTGACGGCCTCCACCAGTGGGATGAAGCTTCCGACGCCGATGGCCGGGTGAACGCCGGACTGACCATGGCAGGCGGCGCCACGGGCGCCGGCAGCGCGGCGATCGGCGTGGCTGGCGCGTTGGGCTCAGAGGCTGCCGTTGCGGGCACTGCCGCCGCGGGCATGGGCACCGCCGTTGGGGCCGCTGGCGCGATTCCGGTGGTTGGCGCGGTCTGGGGCGGTGCAGCCACGGGTTTGGCTACCGCAGCCCGCGGCCAGCAATACGCCCGAGAAAATGCTCTTTTGGGTACCGACCGCGACGGAACAGCGCGCGACTGGTCCGACGCTGCCGCAGCGACCGGCGCTTCCGCAGATGCGTGGGTAGCCCAACACACCGGTAGCAGCACCCTGGGCACGGCCGCGGGCCTGTACACCACGGGGGTGACCAGCGTGGGGGCAGCCGCGGGCGCAGGTTTGACCGGCATCGGCGGGCTCGTCAACGACATGGGCGGAAACGACATGGTCCGGCGCCACGGCGTGCTCGGCCACAACCGGGACGGCTCGAATCGCGACTGGGCCGATGCGGCCGCTGATGCTGGGGTTTCGGCCGATCGCGCGGTCGCAAGGCGTACGGGCAGTGCCGCCCTAGGGACTGCCGCGGGTTTGGCGACGACCGCCGGCGCGTCGGTCGTCGGTGCTGCAGGAAATGCGGTCAGCGGCGGAGCAAATCTCGCGATGACCGCCGGAAACCCTGGAAACCGCTTTGCACGCGAACATGGCATTCTCGGCCAGACCGCGGATGGCCACAACCGCGATTGGGGAGAAGCGGCGGCGGACGCCGGCGTCGCCGCAGATCGCTGGGTGGCAGGCCACACACACAACGAAACCCTGGGAACCATCGCGGGAGTGGGCACGACCGCGGCCGCTTCGGTGGTCGGCGCCGCAGGCAACGCTATCACTGGAGCCGCAAGCCTGGCCACCGACGCCGGTCATTCGATCAGCAGCGGTGCACGCCGCGCGTGGAACTGGCTCAACGACTGATCACGTCGTAAAGCACTTTACGACTTGACCCGATCGCGCAGCGCCAGGGCTTCCAGGCTGGAGCCAAGTCCCAACGCGAAGTTGACTTCAATCCGCACCCTTTCACCGCGCTCGGCCTGTTCCAGGAGCGCCAAGGCGTGCCGCGCCGAGGGCTCCGAACGCCCCGAAAGCCAGGTTGCCGCTTTCAACACCACCCGGCGCCGATCACCGGCCAAGCGGGTGTGGCCAAGCAAGATGAGCAGGATCAACGCAGAAACCGTGCGAGCCACGTCGCCGCCATAGCTTCCGTCCGCCCCCTGCGTCCGCGCAAGGGTCGCGGCATCCAATGTCGAAGCCGTTTTTGGGCGCTCAGCGGCCGGAGCCGAAGGTTTCGGAGCCGCCGCGACCGGTTGTGCTACAGGCTGTGCCCCTCCGCTAAAGAACTCTTTTGCGCGAGACAAGAGGCCTGAGGGTTTTTCCGCCCTGGCGCCGGACGCTGCGCTGCGCTTCGGGGCCGCCGAAGCCGTGATCGGGGGTGACATCGGAAACGGCATTGGCGCAGGGGCGGGCGGTGGAGCCGCTTGCGCCGACGGAGCCGACCAAAACTGCGTCGCCCCAGCACCAGTTACTGATTCCTCCCATTCATCCGGCGATTCCACCGGCATCACCATGGTTACCGAAGGACCGGTGACCACCGACGTCGGATCGATCGCCACAAAGGCGGTCATCGACGACGCGATCCCATGCTCCAAGGCCACCCGCAGGATCTCTGGTCGCAGAGCTTCCGCTTCAAACGGCTTTAGCGCGAGTCGCTCTTCCAACGCCGCCACCCGATCCCTTGCCCAAAGCGAACCCAACGGCATAGACGCCGGCTTTGCGTCGATCGCCACCGTCTGAATCCCCTCCGCCGTGCGGTAGCGAATGGTCAAGCCACTTGACGAGCTCTCGGTCAGCAACGACAACGGCCGGCCCGCAAACAGTACCGGCGAACCCAGACTTGCCCACGTTCCACCGTCGACGCTGACCTCGTCCGCCACCGGCAGCCCAAACCGCGCCTCCAACCGTGCCACCACGGCTTCGATATCGTCCTTGGGGGTAGCCAATTCTGCCGTTCCACCGCCAACCGATGCCAGTTGTTTCATCAGCGATGCGTTTACCGCGGTGTCGATCCCCAATGTAAAAAACCGCGCTTTTCCCCTCCGGTTGGCCACCGCCGCCACCAGTTCGGCCGAATTCGACGCCTGCCCGTCGGTGATAAACAACACCGTTCGCAGCCGATTTTCCGGCGTGGTTCCCGCCAAAGCCGCTTGAATCGCCGGCAACATCTCGGTTCCGCCGCGCGGCCCCAATGCGCTCACCCACGCATCCGCGGCCTGCACGTGCGCATCGTCCACCGGAACAAAATCCGCTCGGAACCGCTCCAATTGGTCGTCAAACGCGATCAACATGAAGCGATCCCCAGGCAGCAGGCCATGCAGGGACGCGATCAACGCTTGTTTTGCCGCGTCCATCTTGATTCCGGCCATCGAACCCGAGATATCGACCACAAAGACGGCGTCCCGCGGCAACGGGCGGGTCACCAGGTCGGGCGGGCGAATGACGACCAACGCACGCTTTCCATCGGTGTACACGCGCGTTTCGGTGATCGTGACCCCGGCGCGGATCCGAAGCACAAAGTCCCGATCAAGGGTGGACTTCGCCGAGGGAGCGACTCGAACGCCGCCTTCCTCCAGATCGAGCTGAACCGCATGCAACGAACTCGCCACCGAGGACACCGGGCCAGCGACCTGAACCTCCAGATCGAGCGCTGTTCCACCGGAAAGGCGCAACGGAGGGGAGATCCGCGACGCATCGGGTGAGCGATCCGTGTCCGCTTGAACCCCCAGACCCTCGTGACCCACCGACGTACCCGGAGCGTATTTCGGCGCGACCACCGTCGGAAAACGGTATTGAAAAGCCCCGTCAACGATCTCCAGCCGCTCGATCACGACGAAGCGAACCACCGCATCCGTCCCGGGCGGAAGGTTTGCCACCTTCAACGTATGCACCGCCACCGACTCCTGCGTCAGCAACGCTGCTCGTTGACCCGTGCTTTTCGCTTGCTCATACGCCTGGACCGCCGCCTCGCGCTCACGGCACTCCGCCCGAACCACCACTTCTCCGGCGCGAAGCTCCATTTCCACAATCGCGCCATCCGCCGGAAGCGGAAAGATGTGGACCGCTTCCATCGGCGTCGAAAGCGTGTTTCGGAACCGTTGCTCCACCTCCGTGCGACAGCAGTCCCCTAGGATCGCGCTCCGAACCTTGACCGAGGTGAGCGGAAGCGCCTGGGAACGCCCATTCACCAGCGCCAGCAGTCCCCCTAGGCCGACGTCACCGGCGGGCTCGGCGACAACCGTAGGTTCCAGAGTTTTCATCGGCATCATTTCGATCCTCCTGCCGGGAGAAGCGCCCGGCCCAACAACTGCAATAAAGCTTGTGGATCCGCCACCACCGACGGATCCACCATCACAAAAACCCCCGGCGCCAACTCCGCGGTGATCCGCGTGGAGGCCTTGGGCACCGCCGGCACCGCCGCTGGTGCAGGCTTGCCGACAGCCTCCTCGCCAAGCGCCTTTTCCAGTGCCGCGTCGGACGCGCCGAGCAACGCCGCCTGGATCTGTGCCAGCGAAAACCCTTTCGCTTGCAGCACTTTTACGGCAACCACTTGAAGGAGATGTCGACGGCCATACCGCGCCGAACGGCCCTCGTACCGAAGTGGGCGCTCCACGACCCCTATCGTCTGGTAGTACCGCACGGTGCGCGGGTCGGGCACCTCTTGAACGCGGCCATCTTGGGAGGTGGGCAATCGACAAAGCCACTCCAACGCCTGTTCACACAGGGTGTCGAGATCGAAGTCGGTTGGGTCGGAGTTCATACAGTTACTGTAATGATTGCAATATTTACTGTCAATATAAATCCACCGCACCTGTGGTAGGCTGGTCCCGGGAGCCTCCATGAACAAACCTCGGCGCAACCTGATGATCACCACGCTTCTCACCAGCGTGGCCTGTGGCGGAATGGGCACAGGAGGCGAAGTCCTCGGATCGGGCTCCACCATCGTGTCGGACGTCCGCAGAATCGAGGCTGGTTGCCGACAGGCGTGGCACGACGACTGCCCCGAGGGCGCTGCCTGCAATCCGCCGCCACCCGTGGATGTGCAGTGTCCACCGGAACTATTAAAGGCGGGCGACGAAATCCTGTTTCACAGCGACGGCAGCTGTGAATTGGACGCCGGAAACACCAAAACCTCCCTTCCCTGCCCCACGGTCGTCGAAATCTCTTATGCCCCACCACCCGCCGAAAAACCGTCCTATCTGATCACTCGCACCGGGGATCACTGCGAAGGAAGCTTCTCTTCCAGTTGCCCCACCGGTGCCCCCTGCAATCCGCCCGCACCAGAACGGCTGAAATGCCCAGAAGCCCTGAACAAAGACGGGACGCGGCTCACGTTTGACGGCGGCAGCTGCAGCGTCCACTACCCCCAAGACTGCGCACCCGGCGAGCCTTGCCCGGAGTCGGTATTGATTCCGTGCCCGGATCTGGAAGCATTAAAGCAGTAAAATGCTTGAGACGCTGCTCTGATGGCTAAACTGGTGGACTATCCGGAGGTCTGCTTCAGACGACGAACCGTGGCAGCAACCCCGTGGCCATTCAGACGATGACAGGCTTCCTCTCGAAGTTCTGGAATGTTCCAAATCCGCATCTGCTGTAGCGAGGCCCCGATGTCATCCGGATCCGTCAACACCCGTGTCGCCAGCTCCGGAATGCCTCCAACTGGGCTCCCAATGCTCGGAATCCCTCGGGCAGCCGCTTCCGCCAACACCAACCCCAGCCCCTCCGCGCCGCTTCCATCCGCTCGCGTGCGGGAAAGAAGAAACAGTCGTTCAAAGCCCAACATGGCCGAGCACGCGGCATCGTGCGACAGGCGACCGCGAAACGCGATCCGCGCCCCACACTGCTCTGCCAACGCTTTCCACGAAGAAAGCTCGGGTCCATCCCCGATGATCTCGCCCTCCACCCCCGCCGCGGCCACCAGGCGAATAAACCGATCCCCGCCCTTCAGCGCGGTGGCTCGTCCCACGAATCCCCAGCGTTTCCCCAGTGGATTCATCGGAACCAGATCCACCGGAACCGGAAGCACCGCCGCCCCCAGCCATTCAGCAGCCAGACGCTGCTGAAGGAAGCCGCTCACCGAAAACCGGCGAGCAGCCTGCTTGGATACGATCGCACGCTCCGAATTTTCGTGCGTGGCGTCCGACCCATGAAAAATCACATCAACGGGAATGCGCCCCCGAACAACCGTTTGGGCCACGGTCCAGGTGGTCGCCAACACCCGATCCGCTCGCTTCGTCGCGTTGCGCGCCGCCAAAGCCAGCCACCGATGCCCAAATCGGCCAAACCATGGGCCGCGCACACCGCGCGCTTCCGACAAGCCTTGACGAAAGCGGCAAAAGACCGAAACCTCATCGCCCGCGGCGCGAAGTCCCTGGGCGACGGCCGCGGTCCACGTCGCCACTCCTCCGTCACAAGGCGGATAATCGTCCGTCAGAATCACCCAGTGCACGACCACTCCGCGCGCACTGCCGCCAACACCTCGGGTGAACGGAACGAAAGGCAGCGTTGTTCGCCCAACGGGCACGAAACCGCACCGTGCAAGGAGCACGGGCGGCACCCCAACGTGCGCTGAAGCACCCTTCCCGGGTACACAAAAAAGCCATCGTCGGGATGCGTTGGACCAAACAGCGCAACCACGCGAGCGCCGCAGGCACCGGCCAAATGCATCAGTCCGGTGTCCCCGGCCACGGCGACCCGGGTTCGGGCCAACACCTCGATCGTCGCATCAAAACCGGACTCACAGACGACGGAGGCGCCGGTCCCTTCGGCGACACGCGCACACAGCGCCTCCTCCCCAGGCCCCCCCAGCACCACACGAGGCCCTTCCCAGGCCAAAAGCAACTCTCGAAAGCCTGCTTCCGACCAACACTTGGTGGGCTTCGAAGCACCCGGAACCACCGCCAAGGTATCCCGCTCCATCGCCGGAACCTCGATCCATGGCAGCTTTTGCGGTGTCACCCCGCACGCGGCCGCGTACAACTCGGGAATGGAGGCGCGGGGTGCCGCCAAGCCGAGCTGCCATAGTCGGCGACGTAAGGTATGATTTCGCCGGCGTGACCCGCAAAGGCGGCGGGTCTGAAGATCCACCCCGTCGACCGGTGCGCTCCACGGTTCCACTGCTCCGACGCCGATCAATCGGCGAGCCACGCTCATGTACCTTTCCGCGGTGATCACGGTACAGCCCGGCATCGCGGCGGTCACCGCGCCGAGCAGCACCACATCCCCCAGCGACGATTTCCGGTACAGTCGCGCCATCGGCGGTCCTCACACCGTCCGTATCGGGTTACAGCGGATCCGGAAGGATCGATGATACGAATGATCGGCGCGGCGGCATTGTTCGCAGTGATGGCGATCTTCGTCGGGGCCGCCCATGAGCGAGATCCTTCGCTCTCCATGTTCGCCGCGTCCGCTTGGCGCAGCGCCATCAACCTGATCATGCTGATCATCGTCGTGAAAGGAAACTTCCAGCTCCTGTTTGGGGATCGGCGCCCGGCGCTGTGGGCCCGCGGGGTGTTGGGCGCCGGCTCGTTGTTCACGTATTTTGCAGCGATCGCGTTGTTGAGCGCAGGTGAAGCCGCGTTTCTCAATCAGACTTCGGCCGTCTGGGTGGCGGTGCTCGCACCTTGGGTACTGGGCGAAAAGACGCCGCGCATGGTGTGGTTCGCGATCGCGGGTTCCCTGATTGGCATGGCTCTGCTCGTACACCCCCGAGAGGTCGACGGCGACGGTCTAGGGCGGTTTATCGGCTTGGCCAGCGGAATGTTCGCCGCCGGAGCCTATTTGTCCATTCGGGCCGCGGGCCGCTCCAATCCACCCGAAGCCATCGTGTTCTGGTTCACGATCATTGGCGTCCCTTTGGGTGTTTTTGCCACCTGGGCTACAGGAGGCCAGTGGCCCCGAGATCCGATCGTGATCCTGCACCTGTTTGGGGCGGGGATCAGCGCCACTTTCGCGCAGCTGTTGATGACCCAGGCCTATCGGAGCACCCGCGCCGGGGTGGTTGCGGCGGCCTCGGCAGCCGGTCCGCTGTTTACGACCGCATTAGGGGCGATCTTCCTGGGTCAGATCCCAGACCCCCGGTCGCGACTTGGAATGGCAATTTTAGCGATCTGCGCGATTCTGCTTCCCTTGCTCGCCGAAAGACAGAGCACGGAATCGTCAACCGCTTGACGATCTGCAGCGCCGCCAACCGCGACCACCACACAAAGGTTTCGCAATCGCAAACCATTGCTACACCCTTTGTTATGCGGCAACGCCCAGGTTTCCCGTTGCGGATGCCAAACCCACCCTCCATCATGACCGCGGTGTGTTTGTCCAGGCCTTAGCACGGCCCCGATCCGAGGTTTTGATGCGACGACGCGAATTCTTGGCCGGCGGAGCGAGCGCCATGGCCATGGCGATGTTGAGCCCTCGAAGCGCGTACGGCGCCTGGGGCGACGCCCCGGATGCCAAAGCGGCGGGATTACTCCTGCCCGAAGGCGTTCGAGCGGAGTCCGTTTTGGAGCTGTTCCTGTACGGCGGACTCGGCCCGTTTGAGACCTTCTACGTAAACCCTCTGCACGGCCAACCGGACGATCCGAACTACCCCAACCAACAGTGGTGGTTGTTCCAGGAAATGATGAATTCGGTGTTGAACGATTGCGGATTCACCGGTGACGCCCTGGAAGAATTCGGCACCGACTCGGCGGGCGCGACGATCTCCCTCGGCCCTCTGGTATCCCCGATCCGTCAGCGCCCGGACATTCG
>SYKL01000128.1 GCA_005797785.1 Pseudomonadota bacterium
ACCGTCATGCCTTGATCCAAGATCAGTTTTGTCGCCTCGTTTTTAAATTCTGGAGTGAACTTTCGTCGCGTCGTTGTGGCCATAGTGGCCTCCTGGGCGACTACCTAACCGAGTGGTCCGCGGAACCGGGGCAAGGTCACAATGCCCAAACGCGTGACAGTGGACTGCTGCAGAATGCTTCAACCTTCTACAGGCGCTGCTCGGCCACGGATCCGGTGCGCGAGGGGGCGGAAGGGTGCGAAGCAGTCGGCGGAGCCGACGGAACCCTCCCAATGACCTCCGCTCGTCTGCGCCTCGCTGCGCGGTCCTCACGCCCGCAGCGGTTTCGTTTGGCCGGCCTACGAGCGGCGCTCTCCGGACCGGCGAGTGCTACAAAGGCGGTCGTTCCGGGCCTTGCCCCTGCAGCACCCGACGGCGGAGCCGGCGCGCCCGGAACTACTCCTCCGGAGCCCGCAACACCCAGGCGGAGATCACGAACGTGGCGAGGGAGGTCGCCCCAAACACCGGGAGCGCCCCCGCCGGCCAGATCCAGATGATTGCGACGCCGAGCAGGGCCAGCAAGATCAGGGCAAGGAAGCGCCGGGAAAGCGCCGTTGCGCCGACCGCTCCCACGAGCGTGATCACTTGATCGCCCGCGAGCATCGCGTCGACCGTCATCCCGTGCTGCCAACCAAATGCCCGGTGCAGGGTGACCGCGGCCAAAGTACCCAGGAACATCATGCTGAACGAGCGACTCAGCTTGTTGGCGAACAGCGACTTCCGCATAGCCACCGTGATCCCCGTGGCCAACCCGGTCAGCGTCAACCCCACGAAAAAGGTGTCTTTCGGGGTGAGCTCGGAGACGTCGGTGGTCACGAGGCGAAGGACGCCGATCAATACGAGTGCGGTGATCGCAAACATGGCGACCCCCCACTGGCGCCCTTTGGCGGCGACGTTGAAGTCGTAGTCGTGGGCGATCTTTTTGGTACGGTTTTCGTTTTGGAGGACGTTTTGGTAGGCGGCTTCGAAGCCTTGGAGGTCGGAGGCGCCGTGTTCCCGCAGTTTCTGAATCAGCCCGGCCGCGGCTTCGGTCCCCCCGTTGGCGAGTTCGAACGGAATCATGGCTCGAAAGCACTCGATCAGGTGGACTTCGGCGCTCTCGTCACCGAGATCGAAGGCTTGGCGAAAGCCATAGCGGCATTCGCTGAAGCGTTCGCGGATCGCGGTTCGCGCTTCGGGGGGCACGGCGGTGGCGGAGAGTTGCGGCACCAGCTCTTGAAAGCGTTCCGAAGTGAGCGCGGTGAGCGTGGTCGCTTGGCGGGTGCGCAACCAATTGGCGAGCGCGCGTTGGAGTTCGAGGGCGGACGTATACCTCTGGGCCGGATCCGCGTGGCAAGCCCGATTGCAGATCGCACCCAGGGCCGCAGGGATCTCTTCTGCGTACACCACTGGCGCCGATCGGTGAATGCTGCGCAGGATGTCCTTCATGGTGTTGCCGACGTGGCGGGGCTCGCCGGTGAGCACCTCGTGCAGGCACGCGCCGAGCAGGTACACATCGGTCGCGGCCGACAACGGGGCGCGTTCGTCCACCATCTCCGGGGCCATGTACGAAGGGGTGCCGGCCACCGAATCCGAGTCGACCTCTTCGTCGATGCGGACTGCGATCCCCCAGTCGAGCACGTACACTTCGCCGAAACTGCCCACCATTACGTTGTCGGGCTTCAAGTCGCGGTGGATGACGTGGCGTTGGTTGGCGAAGTACACCGCCTTGCACACGTCGATCAACAGTTCCACGTGGCGAACGAGCGGATCCGGAGACGCTTCCGCCTTCCACCACGGGTGGTTGGGCTCATGGATCAGCGTTCGCCAAGTTTCGCCGGTGACCTTCTTCATCACCAGGGAGGGCAGCCCACGCGCGTCGACCCCCAGCGCATGGACCGGAATGATCTGCGGGTGCTCGAGCCCCCCCATGATCTGCGCTTCCCGAACCAAGCCTGCGGAAGCCTGCGGAGGCGAATTGGCGCGGATCTGTTTGATCGCCACCTCCCGATGAAGCGAGGCTTGCTTCGCGAGGTACACGATGCCCATGCCGCCTTCGCCAAGGGTCGAACACAGCGCGAGATCGGTTTCCGCGGCGGGATGGGGATCGGTTTCGGCGCCGATCGTCAGCCGCGGCAGGGTCGCAAAGGGCGATAACGCGCGTTCCGGCCGAATCGTTTCCCGGTGCGGCCGTTCGCCGAGGGTCTGAAAGCGCGCGTTCGTCCAGAGGACGTCGAAGGTGTCTTCGGATGGCGGCAAGGGGGCTCCCGTGCCGCGGTTATACCAAAGGCGAGGGTTTGCGGGGGCGTTCGTTTCTGGGCGCGCCGGCTACGCCGTCGGGTGCTGCAGGGGTTCCGTCGGCTCCGCCGACCGCTGCGCGCCCTTCCGCCCCCTCGCGCGTCCGGATCGGGTGCTCCCGGTCGGGTGGAGGGGTCTGGAGTGCTCCGATAGGGTGCTCCCGACCGGGGAGGGGTGTTACGGTGTGTTCGGATCCGGTGATCCTGGTCGGGTGGAGGCTTTAACAGTCGCAGGGATGCCGCGGGCGCTTCGCGCCCAGCGATCGCCTAGCTTATGTTGGAAAAAGGCGTGGCTTGCAGCCGTGGGCACATCCGCCGAGGGAGCCGGGACTACCGCCGGAGCGTTACCCGCCGTTCAGCGATTCGGGGACGTCGGATTGACCGTGTGCGTTGAACCCCCAACAGGAGACGTCACCCGCGTCGCTCAGGGCACAGGTGTGGCCGTAGCCCGCGGTGACGGCGACGGTGTCGGTGAGCGATTCCGGGACATCGGTTTGCCCGCCGGTGTTGTCCCCCCAGCAGGTGAGTTCGCCCTCGACGCTTAGGACACAGGCGTGGCTGGAGCCCGCGGTGATGGCGACGGAGCCGGAGAGCGATTCCGGGACGTCGGTTTGACCGGCGATGTTGTCTCCCCAACAGGTAACCTCGCCCTGACCGCTCAGGGCGCAGGTGTATAGGCCGCCCGCGCTGATGGCGACGGTATCGGCGAGGGATTCGGGGACGGAGCTTTGACCATAGTTGTTGTCTCCCCAACAGGTAACTTCGCCCTCGTCGCTCAGGGCACAGCTGTGGTACTCGCCTGCGGTGATGGCGACGGCATTGGTGAGCGAATTGGGAACGTTGGTTTGACCGTAGTAGTCCCAACAGGTGACGTCGCCGTCGTGGCTCAGGGCACAGGCGTGGTAGCCACCCACGGCGACGGCGGCGGTATTGGCGAGCGAATCCGGCAAGCCGGTTTGATCGTAGTCGTTGTGCCCCCAGCAGGTGATGGCTCCGTCCGCGTTGAGCGCACAGGTGTCGAAGCCGCCCGCGGCGACAGCGACAGAGTTGCTGAGCGAATCGGGGACATTGGTTTGAGCGTACTCGTTGCTCCCCCAGCAGGTGACGTCGCCATCGCTGCGCAACGCACAGGTGTGGATCAAGCCAGCGGTGACGGCGACTGCTGCCCCCGCGGTGTCCTGGGTGTCCTGGGTGTCCTGGGTGTCCTGGGTGTCCTGGGTGTCCTGGGTGTCCTGGGTGTCCTGGGTGTCCTGGGTGTCCTGGGTGTCCGTGGAGTCGGAGGGATCCCCGGTTTCGTCCGGTCCAGAGCAGGCTGCGGCGGCGAGAATCAACAGCAAAGAAAACCGGTGCATGTTTGAACTCCGATCAATGGATGCAGCGAGAGCATGGGTGACGGGCCGCGTATAGTCTGCCGACTTGGTCGGCGGGTGTTGCGATGTGTAGCGCGTGGCGCGCGCCGGTCGGGTTGAGTCGCTGGCGGTATGGGCGGCGATGCGGCTTGTCGTCGGTGGAGAAGCGGACGGCCATCCGGCTTCCGTGTGTCCGACGGGGACCTGTCGGACACCCTGGACCCCTGGTGAGTCGTAGTCCAAATGTGCCGGTGCCATTACCCGCCACTCCGCGACGTCGGTTTGACCGTAGTCGTCCTCCCCGAACACGTACGTCGCCATGGGTGTCGACGACGCACGTGTGGCAGAGCTATGACGCTTCCCCGGTGGTAGCCCAACGGGGAATTCGCGCCCGAACGCGGGACATGCCGCGGCCGCTGGGATTGTTTCTTAGAAGCAGGATTCAGTGATGTCCGGCCCCAAGTCGCTGTCCCAATACAGCACGTCGCCATACGCATACACATTGGGGCCTTCGATCAGTCCCTTCGGGTCGTCGATCACTCCCACGACCCCGTCCGCGTGGTAGATGTTTACCCCGATGGAGCGGAAGACGATCTCTCCGCTGGGCCCCTGCGGTTTGTATTGGTTGAGCCCGGGGACTCCGTAGGTGTCCCATCCGGGGGCGCCCGACAGCGCATCGGTGGTGTTTCCACCGTCGCTCCATTCCCAAACCGTCGCTGTACCGTCGAAATGCTGGGCGACCCCGAAGAGTTGTCCAGTCTCGCTCACGTCCACACTTGCGATACCGTCCATCGGCCGATTGGCGCAGAATTCATCCGCTGCCTCCCAGAATCCGGTGCGGGCGGTATGCCAACAGTAGGTGTCACCGTTCACATCGACGGCGACGGCGACGTACCGGCCAACTGCGATGTCGACCACCTGAACGCCGCTCCCGGGCTTATTGGGGTTGGTGACCAGGTTGTCCGCGTTCGAACCCCAACACGTCACACCGGTGGCGGTATCGGAGTCCGCAGCGCATCCCACCTCTCGGCCCACCGCGAGGACGTCGAAGAGGCCGGCAGCGGGCGGCGTTCCAAACAGGCCGGAGGTGCCCCACCACACCTCGGCGTGGCCGCCGCTGTCAAGGACGGCACATCGACCCGTGCTTCCGCACTGAGGGGAGGAATACGGTTCTTCGCCCGACGGAAGGCCGGTGGTGATTCCAGTGCCCCAGGCCCACAAATAGCCGCTGTCATCGACGCCGGCCCCCCAGGCGGACGGAGTGCTCCCGTAACTGATGACGTCGACGGTATTGTTGAACGTCGTGCTCCAGGTGGGATCTCCGAAGTTGTTTGGGGTGGTCTCAAAGGTGGAGCTTCCCTCCCAGTACAACTCGCCCGTGGTCGTACTTTCCCACAGCACAGCGGACGTCCCGGTGCCTACGTATCCAACCGCAGGGCAATAGTCGTAGGCCAAAGCGCTCGAAACGAGCAGAGCTAACAGACTCAACATCATGACTCCGTGCGATTCACTCGATGAATTCGATGAATTCGCGCCGCGTCACGTAGCGTCGGGCTCGGCCCGCTAGGTGTTGCGGCGTGTAGCGCGTACGTTCGTCCAACCGGTGGAGCGGCCGACAGCAGGTGAGTTCCGCTGGTTTCGAAGTGCCTCTCTTCATCCTCCGCGCTCCTCAAACCGAGTGGCGACTCAACGCCCCGTGATTGCCGGGCACCGCGCTACACGCTGCAACAGATCGGCGGGCGTGGTGGAGGTAGAGGGGGGGCTCCCAAACCTGGGACGAAGGAGACTCCATGAGCCGTTCTGTTGTGGCCGTTGCTGGCCTGTTGTTGGTTCCCGTCAGCGCGTTGGCGGACGTGCCCGTTCAACCGTTCACGGAGGTGTATGACGACAATGCTGCTGCGCATATGTCGTGCGGGTTCTTTGGTTCGAACGTCGTGTTCGGAACGGAGATTCGGGAGCTCGATCTCGCGACCGACATGGACGATGCGCAATACGATCTGCTCCAGGACTAAGTCGCCCTAGGGCTCGCAAACGTCACCCTCGGCGTCGACGAGTACCTGGACAGCTTGAACTCTGCGACGGCGAGCTTCAATTATACGGCGGTTCTCTACTACAATGGGGCGGCGGTGAGCACGGCGACTCGCGCCCGTTCGGTCAGTTTGGGCGGTTCCGGCGCGGAGTACGTTCGCACTCGCGTGGTCGAATGGACGTTACCAACGACGCTCGACATCTCCGACCGGGGCTTGTTCTCGGTGGAGTTTGAAACCACCAACAGCGCCATCTGCCTCGTGCGGGGCTCGGCAAACCAAGCCCACGCCCGAGCGCGGCTTACCACGGTCGGCGGGTACTCCAGCGCAGTGATGTTGGCTTTCGATACGCCTTAGTCTGGGCGCGCCGGCTGCGCCGTCGGTCGCTGCGGGGGTTTCGCCGACTTCGTCGGCCGCCTGCGGCGCCCCTCCGCGCCCTCGCGCGGCAGAGCGGGGGTTCGGGGTGCAGCCGGAGCCCTTCGGCGATAGCTGAAGGCGTGCGAGGTCCGATGTCGACCGTTTGGAACTTCGAAATCGAGCTCTCCGACATCGATCGCGGGATGTACGACACACTCACGTTCCCGCTCGCTCAGCATCCGTCGGAGACCGTCGAATACCTGGTCGCCCGGGCGTTGGCGTACGCGTTGGAGTTCACCGAAGGGCTGACTTTCCCGCCGGGAGGATTGTCGACCCCGGACAATCCGGCGCTGTGGGTGCACGATCTCACCGGGCAGTTGACCCAGTGGATCGAGATCGGGGGCCCGTCGCCGGCCCGAGTGCACAAGGCGTGCAAGGCCGCGGATCGGGTGGCGATCTACCACCATAAGGACCTGGCGAACTACCTGTCGTTGATGGCGAAGGAGAGGGTGTATTCGCCGGAGAAGGTGGAGATCTTCGGGCTGGACACGGCGCTGATCGGGTGGATCCGCGACCGGGTTCAAAAGCGGACGGCGTTGACGTTGTCCCGGAACGATGGGGAGTTGTACGTGGAGATGGGTGGGGAGTCGACGTCGGCGGCGGTGGTTCGGCAGGGGTGGCCGGCGCGTTGACCGGCTCTGAGGCCGGCCTGCTTCGGGAGTGCTCACTGTCGGATCGAGCGACTAAGGGACGGAGGTTTGCCCGTCGTTGTTCCGTCCCCAGCAGGTGGCGCCGCCCTCGGCATCTAGCGCGCAGGTGTGGTTGCCGCCGGCGGTGTCGGTAAGCGAATCGGGAACGGAGCTTTGACCGTAATCGTTGCTCCTAGCGGACGAGTTCGAGCCTTACCCCCCGCTGAGTGATTCGGGCACATTGGTTTGCCCCCAGGTGTTGCTCCCCCAACACGTGACGTCCCCGTTGATGTCGAGTGCACAGGTGTGGTAGTCGCCCCCGGTCACGGCGACGGTAGGGGTGAGCGATTCAGGAACGGAGCTTTGCCCGCCGTAGTCGTCTCCCCAACAGATGACGGCTCCCTCGGCGTCCACCGCACAGGTGTTCCAGGTGCCGGCGCCGAGGGCGATGGTATTGACGACGGACTCTGGGACGCCTTCACCCGAACCCGAGTCGTGCCCCCAGCAGGTGACCTCACCGTCGGCGTCGAGCGCACAGGTGTGTTGGGCGCCCGCCGCGACGGCGACGGCGTCGGTGAGGGAATCGGGAACGTCGGTTTGACCGTAGTAGTTGTTCCCCCAGCAGGTGACCTCGCCCTCCGCGTTCAGCGCGCAAGTGTGGTTGTAACCCGCGTCGATGGCGATGATGTCGGTGAGGGAATCGGGCACGGAGTTTTGATCGGAGCCGCCCCAACAAGTCACATGGCCAGTATTGCCGAGCGCACAGGTGTGTTGGCCCCCCGCGGAGACGGCGACGATGTCGGGGAGCGATTCAGGGACGGAGGATTGACCAAGGTAGTCGTCGCCCCAGCAGGTGACGTCGCCTTCGGCATCCAAGGCACAGGTGTGGCCGTAGCCCGCGGAGACGCCGAGGGTTTCGGTAAGGGAGTTGGGGACGGAGGTTTGACCGAACTCGCTGTCTCCCCAGCAGGTGACGCCGCCTTCGGTGTCGGCGGCACAAGTGTGGTAGTTCCCGGCGGAGACCGAGACCACGCGGTGGGGGTCCTCGGAGTCGGAGGTGTCTTCGGAGTCGGAGGTGTCTTCGGAGTCGGAGGTGTCTTCGGAGTCGGAGGTGTCTTCGGAGTCGGAGGTGTCTTCGGAGTCGGAGGTGTCCTCGGAGTCGGAGTCCTCGGAGTCATTCGGGCTAAAACAGGCGGTCGTAGCGAGAAGTGCGATCAATGAGAAGCGGTACATTTGGGGCATCCAAAAGTGAAGGTATAAAGTTAGATATCGAACGCCGGCGGACGCGTCGGCCGGTGCGAGCTCATAACCTTTGACTTCGCCGGTGCTTGTTGCCGGTTGTAGCGCGCGCCCCCCGAGGTCCGGCGCGCCCCCGCACTACAACCTGCAACACCCATCCGCAGAGCCCCAACGATAGGGTGGCTTCGCGCAGAACGCGCAATGCGGAGTTTCAATGAAACGCAGTTTTGTATTCCTATTGTCGCTGTTGGCAGCGTGTGCAGATCCGACCAAAGGCAGTCGCGACAACGACGAGGACGGGTTCGGCATCGATGAGGACTGCGACGACAACGATCCGAACGTCAACCCCGGCGTGGTGGAAGTCTGCGGCGATGCCGATGCTATCGACAACGACTGTTCTGGCGCCGACGATGCTTGTGCCGACGACTTGGATTCCGATGGTTACACCGCGGATGTGGACTGCGACGACGGCGATGCGTTGGTCAATCCGGGTGAGGTGGAGCTGTGCGACGACGACGTCGACAACAACTGCGACGGCATCAGCACTGAGTGTTTGGGCGGCGTGACCTACAACAACCCCACCCTTCTGTCGGCGTACGGAACCGCCGTGAGCGACAACTACGTGGTGTTTGGCAACCCCGGGGAGAACTTCAACGACGGGGTGGTCGCGTGGTTCGCCCTGGACGATGTGGTGGACGCGGAGTTCGAGCTCTCGGACGCGGCGATTGTGAGCGAGGGGCCGTTTGGTGACGAGACCCTTTACGGCGTCGTACCGCGTGAGGCGGGCGATTACTTCTGCGCCGACGCCGAATACTATGAAGATGACACTTACACCGCGCTGGGTCGGGTCTATTGCTACCCGCGTTCGCTGATTCAGGCCGGTGGGAACTCGGGAGTGATCGAAACGACGGACGCGGTGTTCACCGTCACCGGCGCCGGCGAAGACGAGTTGTACACCACGGTCGATGCGGTCATGGACGTCACCGGGGATGGCGAAGACGATGTGATGGTGCGTACCGCTGAGGGCTTTTACATCTTGGAGGGCACGTCCGCAGGATTCTCCGGGGACTATGTGGTTCCCGATGATGCGGCCTACTATGTGCCCGGCGATTGCGAAGGCGGGAGCGCTTGGTGCGGGTTTGGTCGCGCGGTCGGTGCCGACCACCTGTTGATGTCGGGTCCGGGCGGGGCAGGGGATGATTTCTTGGTCTACGAATACCCGATCACGTCGTCAGATCCGAGCGCGAGCGCCACCTTTGCCGTGAGCCGCGCGAACGGAGACAGTTCCACGGCGATCCTCGACGGGTTTGCAATCGGAAATACCAACGGTGACTGGGTGAAACTGGTCGATTTCGACGGCAACGAGGTCACCCGTATTGATGGAAATGCGAGTACGAACTTCGGCTATCATGTGTCGACGATGTCGGCACTGGACGGAGACGAACTGTTGATCGTCTCGGCCCCCTACGACTTCAACCATCGATCGGACCAGACCGGTCTCGCCTATGTGTTCAACCTCACCGAAAACCCTCTGCCGACGACGATCGACAACGCGTCCTACATTCTCGAGGCGGATGCCAGCTTTATGCAGTGCGGGTGGCGCACGGCGGGCGGAACCATCGTCGATTCCAACGGAACCCAGAGCGTCGTGAGCATCTCCTGCCAAGGCTACGGCGGTGCGGTGTTCACTTTGGAAACCGAGGCGCCCCCGGCGCCAATGCCCCCCCCAAACGACATTCAATCCACCGGAAACAACAACTACAACGTCAAGAAGTGGATTCGCGACGAATACGCGAGCCGCTCAGAATGGTTCAACTCCCTCGCCCAGACCGAGCGCGTGGTCAACGGCCAAAACCAGACGACCGGTTGGCGCTTGCACAAGATCTACCCCGACAGCGTGCTGTACCGGATGGGCCTCCGCGCCGGCGATGTCGCGCACAACATCAACGGTACCTCGCTGACCAGCGGCGCCGCTGTGGTGGGGGCCTTCAGCGAGCTCCAGACCGCGAACGACGTGCACCTGACCGTGAAGCGCAATGGTGAAAACCTGACGTTGCACATTCACTTCGTGAACTAGGCCCATCCAGCCGTCGTCCACCCCCTTATGGACGGCGGCTTTGGGCTGGTCCATCGGCGCTTCGGGTGCTGCTGTGGGGCAGACCCGCAACGTTTCTCAACTGTGGACGACCTCGCAGCCCTGCTCAGCGGCGGAGCGCAGAAAGGTACGCAAGCCCCACACATTTCCGAGCGTCTCCACAAAAGCGTATACCTTTTCGCTCATGGGTCGATTGGGCCGGAGATCTTGGCCGGGAACGGCTTGGCCGAGTTCCTCCACCCGCTCGGGGGCGACCTGCCAATCGGAGTTGAGGATCCCGGCGGCCAGGAGTGCGGTTTCAATGCCTTCCAACCGATCGGCGAGCAGGGCGACCTCGTGAGTGGTAAACCGCAGATGCCCGTCTGGATCGCGGAGATCGGCGTCGACGCGCAGTTGTTCGATCACTTCGGCGCGCTCGGGATCCACCAGGCGCCAAAACGCGATTGCCTGATCGAGGTGGGTCCAGCCATCACAATGGGGAGTGAGCACGACCTCTTCGTCGTCCACGTCGGCGTCGAAGTCGGGGCGGCGGGGACGGACGGCGTAAAAGGTCACCGGAGTCTCCGTTGTCGGCGCGTGTGTTTGCGCCTCGCCTATGGCATTTCGGACTTGTTATCGTACGCCGAGGCCTTCCTCAAGGAGTCCGGTGATGTCGGACAATCCCAATGCGTTCAAACATGCGTTCAACGCGGCCTCGGTCCAGACGTTGGCGGATCGGGTGGCGGCCGTTCACCCGGCCTTCGACCGCGCCGCGTTCCACGGGGAACTCACCAACCTGGAGTCGCTCGAGCTAAAGGATCGGGTTCGGGCCATTGCCGCTGCGTTGCATCGAGGGTTGGCGCTGCCGTTTCCCGAGGCCGCACGGGTGTTGGTGGCAGCGCGGGTGGATTCGGGGTTCAGCGCCTGGCCGTTGGTGACCTACATCGGGCGGTATGGCCTCGAACACTTTGAAGAATCGATGGCCGCCCTGCAGGCGTTGACCGAGCGGTTCAGCGGCGAGTTTGACGTCCGCCCGTTTCTGATCCGTGAGCCAAAACGCGCGTTTGCGGTGTTGCAGCGGTGGACGCAGGATCCCAGCGAACACGTTCGCCGGTTGGCCAGCGAAGGTTCCCGGCCGCGGTTGCCGTGGGGCGATCGGTTACAGGCGTTGATCGCAGACCCCCGACCGACATTGCCGTTGTTGGAAGCGTTGAAGGACGATCCAAGCGCCTATGTTCGCAAGAGCGTTGGCAACCACCTCAACGACATCGCCAAAGATCATCCGGACGTGGTGCTGTCCCTCGCCGAACGTTGGCTGGGGGAGCGGGAAAGTCGCCTCGGAATCGTGAAGCTGGCGTTGCGGTCGTTGGTAAAAGCGGGCGATGCGAGGGCGTTGGCGGTGATGGGCCACGGAACGGCCGAGGGTTTGCGGGTGGAGGACTTCTCGGTGCCGGAACGGGTGACGATCGGAGAGTCGGTGGAGATCCGATTTTCGGTCTGGAACGATGGCGCTTTGCCGGTTTCCGCGCAAGTAGACTACCGCGTCCATTACGTGGGGCCGAAGGGCGTTCGGGCGCCGAAGGTGTTCAAGTTGAAAGCGGTGCAGTTGGCCGCTGGGCAAGGAGTGCCAATTTGCAAACGGCACGCGTTTAAACACGTCAGCATTCGACGGTTGTTTCCGGGGGTTCATCGGATCGATGTACAGGTGAATGGGAAGGTGTTGGCGGGTGGAGGGGTGACCCTAGCTCAACATCCGGAGGAGCATGTGGCGGATGTGATCCTGCCCGCCAAAAAAGATGGCGAGAACACGCACGATCGTCCTGTGTTCATCGACGTCGAACCAGTAGATCGCCCGATCGATGGTTAGAAATCGGACCCCGGGCAGGACGTCGTCTTGCGGGGTGCCACGGATCGGAGCCGTCGCCAGTCGACTCGCAGCCTCCCGAATTCCGAGCACCCGCTGGGCCGCTCGTTCGAACGCCTCATTGGGGCTTTCACCAAAGCCGACGTAGCTCTCGAAGAGATGATCGAAAAGAAGTTCGAGGTCGTGTTCGCTTGCCTCTGAAAACTCAATCCCGAACGACATGCGTTTTCCGCTTTCGGGCGATCATCTGCTCCAGGCGTTCATCGAGAGCGGACGCAGAGATAAAGCTGCCCGCCCGCCGCTGTTTCAACACCTCGGCGAGTGCCTCTCGTTCGAGGAGATTGTCGTCGAGCTGCTGACGTAGGAGCTCGACCCCCTGTTGAAGGACCGCGCTAACACTCGAAAACCGACCCGCTTCGACCAACCGTTTCGCGAATTGGAACTGCTCATCGCTCAGGGAGATGGAAGACTTGATGGTCATGGTTTGGACCTCGCGGGATCGGTTAGATGGTACTACTGGGTAACACCGGTGTCCACACGCTCCTCGCTGTTCGCCGAGTTATCCCCTCCCCCGGAGCTCGCTTGGATCTTCTTACCGCCCATCGCCAACTGCTCGAACGCCGCCGCGAGGTCATGAATCTCGTCGGTCCGGGCCCGTTGGAGCCACACTACTACGATTGCACCGAGGCGCTTTCGATCGTGGAGCCCCAGGGACATTGGGCGGATCTCGGCACAGGGGCTGGGTTTCCAGGGATCGTATTCGCGGCCAAGTTCCCGGAAGTGCGCCTAGATCTGGTCGACAGCCGCAGCAAGCGGTGCACCTTTCTGGAAGCGGTCCTGCTCGACGGCGGTAATCCGGCGAACGTGCGGGTTCTTTGCCAGCGGCTGGAAGACCTCCCCGACGCCTCCTACGACGGTCTCACAGCGCGAGCCCTCTCTTCGCCGCGGGAAATGCTGGCTCACGCGCGGCGCCTGCTTCGTCCAGGCGGGCAGTTGGTGTTGTTCCTCCAGGACGAGGAGGTGCCGCCGATCGCCGACTTCACCGTCGTGAAGGAACACCGGTACCGGTTTGAACGCGGCTACCGGCGTTCGGTGGTATTGCGCTGGCAGGGCTGATTCTGGGCGCGCCGGCTACGCCGTCGGGTGCTGCAGGGGTTCCGCCGACTTCGTCGGCCGCTGCGCGCCCTTTCGCCCCCTCGCGCACCGTGACAGCGACGTCGCGGTTCCGTGCCACGGGCGGCCGGGCCGTGCGAAGGCCGAGCACGGAGGCCACTCCGGATGTTGGCACGAGTTTTGCTTATGACCCCGGCGGGGGTTTACAATGAAGTTGTCCATGGGCTGGTGTGTGTTGGGGTTGATGGTGGGTTGCGCAGGTGATCCGGAAGAGACCGATCTGGAGACGGATCTCCCCGAGGAGACCGACCTTCCAGAGGAGACGGATCCCGTCGAAAACCAAGGCGGGGATACCCTCGCCGCTCACGTCTATTACGGCGAGTGCATCGGCTACTGTCTGACCACCGTCACCTTTTTGACCGACGGCCAGGTCGAGCTGTCCGCCGAAGGCTGGAACGAAGAGGGCGACGATCTCGATCCGATCACCAACACCGGTGTGCTGTCCGAGTCCGCCGCAGCGGATTGGGATGTGCTGCTCGCCGAAGTGAACTCGCTCACCTTGGACGAAGTGTACGGTTGTCCCGATTGCGATGATGGCGGCGGCGTATCGGTTCGCAGGGAGGGATTGCCCGCTACCGACTATCCGGCGGGGGAGCCGCCCACCGCGCTCGACGATTTTGACGATTTTCTCTGGCCTGTTCGGGCCGCCCTGACCGGTTGTGTGTCGTCGGGCGAGATTGCGGTCGACGAGGGATGTTCTTCGTTGAACTTTTAGGTTGGGCGCGCCGGCTGTCGCCGTCGGTGCCTGCAGGGGTTCCGTCGCGCGTTTCGCGCGACCGCTTCGCGCCCTTCCGTCACCTCGCGCTCAGGTTCCTTCGTTCGAGAGGGGAACCACGGAGAGTTTTCCGTCGCCGGGTTCACTGAGCGCGCCCACGCTCTCCTCGGAGAGAGCAAGTTGCCCGCCGAGCCCTTGGCGCCGACGTTTCAGTTCGGCGATCCAGTCGCCGGCGAAGGCTCGGGCGCCCAAGCTGGTTTCCGCTACGCGGTGGAGCGCCTGGAGGGTCTCGGGGGGGTCCTCGTTGGCAAGCACCTGAACGGCCTCGCGGGCGTGGGCGATGGAGCGGACATTGGCGAGCTGCTCCAGGACGTCGAGGTCGCCCCGATCTCTCCACGATGCGAACAGGTGGCTCACGCCGCTATCGGATTCAACGATCCACCGGAAACGTTCCTCGTGGAGCAGCAACAGCAGCGCGGGAAGCGTGCCCAGTTGAACGACCGCCTCGACGAAGGTGCGGCTGTATGGGAACTCGACGTGGGGTGCGACGAACCGGTAGGGTTCGAGATCGCCGAGGGTGGCCATCGCGGCAAGAACACGGTCGGGCCGATCGATGAACAATGCGGCCCAGTCCGTCAGGGGAATGGTCTGCATCGTTGGATGGTGCTGGGACCGCACCGCTGCAACGTGGCGAACCCTCGGTGCAGGATCGTAACGAAACTCAGGTAGCAGTGGTGGATCGAGACACCACAAAGCTCGCGCTCGGGTGCCGACGTCGGGATCGGTTCGAGCGATCTCCAACAGACGCGTGGAGAGGTCGCCGCATTGGACCGTCCTCACCAGAAAGTCGATGGAGTCCAGAAGGGGGGCGTGTTGGTCTGGTGCGAACGTTCGAGTGACAACTTCCAATTGGCCGTTCTCTAGATGCACGTCGAAACAATCGCGTCCGTTTGCTCAGGCCGTGAGTCGTGTTCGCGTTGCCGAGGGGAACAGGGCGACGAGCTGGGCCTCATCGCCGCTCAAGTCGAAGGCTCTGTCGAAGGAGGCGTCCCCCGTCGACGAAGTCCCATGACTCGTGGGATAGTCGGCTCGTCGTCGGCCCCCGATCGCCCGGTGAAACAGGTCGACTTCGGTGTGGCTGGACGACATGGGTTCCGGTCGTCGAGCCCGGAGGGTGATCTTCGAGTCATCGATCGACGCTGTCCAACGCGCTCGACCCTTGATGGGATCGACCTCAACGGTGTAGGCGACCGCTCCTGGGATCGTGTACGAACAGGTCCGGCCCAAGTGCCGTCGGTACCCCGTGTCCGCCCAGCGGATCAGGAAAGGCGTCGCAACGGTCGCAGAGGCAACCAGGATCAGTACGGCCACATCGACCACGGCGGAGATCCTCTGCGGAGAGGGAGAGTGTACACCGGCTGGCCGCTCGGAAGGCGGCCAGCCAGGAATACGCCAGGCGGAGGTAGCCCCAACGGGCGGCCTTGGCCGCGGATCGGTTCCTACTTCAGCGCACAACCCAACGCATCGATCTGCATCGGCACGTGGTTTCTTCCCACCACCGCAAACACCCGCGCCCCTGGGGTGGTCGCCGCACTCAGCTTCCGAAACATCGACACATTTCGGAACTCGCTTGACCGCTGGTTGATGTGCCGAAACACGGATTGTGGGGAGGTGTCGTTCGGGTCCACAAACGGCTGAAACCAATCCGCGGGCACCTGCCACCAGTTTTCCGGCTGTTCGAACCGCGCGTCGAAGGCGTGCTCGAGTGCGTCGACGGAATCGACGGTGGCCAGCAGCCCCATTCCCCGAGCTTTGGTGATCAATCCGCCGATCGCTTCGGGCAGCTGCGTTTCGGCCACCCCCTTTCGGTCCCGGAGGATGGTCGTCTGCCGTAGGACGTAGAACAGGTCCACCGCGTCGGCCGGGAACACCTCGCGAACGTGGGCCGCCTCTTCGGTGGGATCGGGTTCCAATCGCGCCAACGGAACCCCGTCGCGGCGGGCCAAGAACACCACGAAGTCTGCCTCCCCTTTGGCGATCGCCGCCGCCCGGTCGGGCTCGGCGGATTTGCGTTCCTGCCCTTCGTAGAAGGAAAGGGTCGGGTGGATGTCGTTCCACGCCTTTTCGATCGCCGCGAACTGTACGTGGTTGGCATCGGTGGAGTGTTCCGCCCCGAAATAGTACAGCCGCCCTCCGGCAGGGGTGGTGAGGTC